>JBAXTC010000559.1:0-5429 GCA_037130375.1 Verrucomicrobiota bacterium
GAGCTCCTGACCGTAAAGAGCGATGACGTTTTAGGCAGGACCAAGATATACGAATCCATAGTAAAACCGCGTGAGCATTCCATGCGGCTTCATCCGCCCAACACCTACGAGGCCCTCCGGGTAAATGTCCTGCAACATGATCTGATATCGCCTGACAAAGAACTTGCTCAACAACCACAACCAGATTGGAGCAAATGGTGGATTGGTAACCCCGAAGACGAATGACGACTTCCGCAGCTTCCACAGTTCAATCGTTGAGCCTGCCAGATAGCACAAATAGTGAAGGCCGCGACGGACGAGGCTTCTTTTGTAGTCAATGGCCACGCCGGCACGCCTGATCGCAATGCCCGCCCCCAGCCTATCCCGCCGGGGCGGAAATACCCCATCCTGCTTTGCCGTATATCCGGTGATAACCGTGATTTGCAGCCCGCCTCCGCTCATTCCCCGCAGCAGATCCGTTAGCAACTGGCTGGTGGATTGGCTATCCGGATAAAAAACCTGACAGACCACCACGATTTCATTTGGCGTCATCGGCCGAGACTTTGGTCAGGCAATCGAAAGACGATCACTTGCCGGGCAAAGGGACTCAGGCGTTGACCCGGTTTTGTTGCAGCCAATTTTCCAGCACGAACAACGCCAACACCCGCGACCATGCTCTACGACCTGTCGCCCCCGATCAAGCCTACAGTCGCCTGCACCACTAAAGCCAAAAGTTCTGCTTTCCACAGTTCAGATTCCTGTCATCTACCTTGAACTACTTCCCACTCCCACTCGCTTCAGCAGTGCCAATGTTTCTGATGCTTCCCGCTGCCAACTGTAATTTTGAGACTGCCTCTTGCCAGAAGCACGCAACCGCTCGATCCCAAGACTGTCTTCAACAGATCGAAGCATTAGACCTCCAAGTGCTTCACAATCGTTGGCTGGAAAATACCATGCCGCATCACCACAGATTTCCCGGGCGAATTTTGTGTCAGCAGTCAGAATTGCCGCACCAGCAACCATTGCTTCCACAAATGGCTGTCCGAATGTCTCCATGGTCGTAGGTAACACCATTGCCAGGCACTCCTGATAAAGTGACGCCAAATCGGAACTCGGAATATTTCTGAGCCAACCAACCTTTTCGACCAAGCCTGAAGTCGTGATCAGTTTCTGCAAATCCTTCTCAAACTCCTTGTCGGGGCATTCTCCAACGAGCAAGACTCTGTAATCACTTAGCGACTGCAAATCCTCCAGCTTGCGGAAGGCTTCCACAAGTACCTCAGGGTGTTTGTAGCGATACAGATTTGACACGAAGATGAAATAACGCCGACTCTGCACTTGATATTTTCGCAGCACTGAAAGATTCTCCCGCTGCTCGCCCCAGAAAGCTTGATCTACCCCGTGATAAATCGTGCTCCTCTTCTCAGCCTGTATGCCCATTATGTCACCAAGATGCCTGGCTGCGTATTGACTGGGATAAAACACTGCGTGTGCTTTCCGACATGACATCCAGGATAGGGCATAGTGAATTCGGGCCTGTGTTACGCCTGATGAATTCTCTACGAGGCCCATTTGCAACAATAACGGTGATGGGTTTCGCACGCCCAATACCGCAGGAGAGAAAAACATTGGCGTGATGTCAAATGGAGAAAACAAGACATCTGCTTTCCAAGAACGAATAATCCTGGGCAATACAAACTGCTCCCATAACACTCTTTTCCACACCCGCGTTCCAAAGTTCGTTCCTCTCAAGACAAACTTGTCTGGTAATTGTGCTACCAGCTTACTCTTCTCTTGCTCAGGCAGGAAGACGAGAAAGTTATCTTCGGAGCCACACTTTCCAAGAGCAGGAATAAACCCGTGCAAGTATCTGTGTAAGCCCTGTTGTCGAACAATTGACAAATTGATCGCAATGCGCATATTGCTAGCCCCGATGTTGACGACATTGATGATGAACAAACACTGGCAAAATTCCCAGTGGGTAGTTCACTCTGCGCAGATTTAGAGCCATATCATTCAGTATTCCGATTCTTAAACATGTTTTTAAACCGCTCAAGCCACAAGCCTGCAACCGCGTCAAGCGCATAGTTAACTGTGGCAAACGCCTTACCCGCTTCGCCGAACTTCCGCCGCAGTTCTGCTGAACTCAGCAATCGGTCCATGGCCGCCGCCACGGCATTCACCTCCCGTGGAACCACCAAGCCGGCACCATGCGCTGCCACATCCGTTGACACCCCCACGGTGTCCGTCACGAGCACCGGTATACCTGCTGCCATAGCCTCCACCACCGACATGGCAAAATTCTCTCCCTTTGAGGTCAACACCAACAGGTCCGCATCGCGAAATGCGCCCAGTCGTACACCACCTAACAATATCCCTGTAAAAAGCATCCGGTCTGCCACTCCCACACACTTCGCCAATCGTTTCAACGCCCGCATATGCATATTTTCTTCGGGACCGGCGATCACGAACCGGGTCTGTCGCCTACTGGACGCACTCCTGCCGAAGGCTCGAATGGCTAGGTCCAGCCCCTTGCGACTCTCAACTCTACCTATGTATAGCAGAACTTGTTCTTCTGCGGCGATGCCGTAGCGCTCCCGGAAGCTCCCCCGCTGGGGAGAAGTGGCAAAGTCAGACATGTCCACGGGATTTGGCACGATCACAGGTTTGCTCTGCAACCGCAACCACCGGGATTGATCAAGTTCGATCTGGCTCGTATAGTGAATGGCTGCCGCACGAGCGATCCATTTCCGTTCAACGAGACAATGGTAGATTGCCTTTTTCAGAAACTTCCGCTCCCAAGTAGCGTGCATGAACGCGGTCCTGGGAGAAATTAGATACGGAATGTGCGCCTTCGCTGCGGCCTGGGTTGCGGCAACGAACGGGTAGGACCAACAAGAAACAATGTAAACCAAATCGTAGGCAGGAATCTGCTGATTACACGCCTGCCGGAGAGTGGGCGAGTAAAACAAAAGTGGACTCTTTTCACGCGGACAGTAGCAGACCTTGACACCGTCCACCATGCAGTCTTCGGACGCGGTTAGGTCAAGATCACTATTTCCATTCGCATTAGTAGTCAGAACAGTTACCTCGCATCCCAACTGCGACAATCCTTCACACAGAGCTGGAACGCTCCGAACCGGACCGCCATAAACATAAGCAGGCTTATAATAGGGCACTACGACCAGAATTCTGTGCATGCTTGACATATTTCCTCAGTTCTTTGACGCTCTGAGTTCTCGACAACCGGCGAATTCCTGCGCGAATGAACTTAAAATCAAGACCGTACACCACAAGCAGGGCGTTGACGGCACCTTCGGGCATAAACCAAATACTGCTGTCCACCACCTGTCGACGCACGGCATTGGCTTCCACCATCGGCAAGCCGACACCTTCGTAGGTGGAGGCCAATGGCGCCGTCACCACCGAAAAAGAACCTTCATCCGGTTTTCCCGGTTGGGCAAAGGCCGTCTTCGCCGATCGGGCCGCCAATCACAGCAGTATTAAGGTGAGATTCACCGCCAGCCTCTGCAATCGTTTGAATGTTTCGATTCAGTCGATAAAGAACCGAACACTCCCCGCTGCGCGCATGGCTCAAGGGCTACGCGCATGCGCGCCATCCGCCTGCTGTAAGGGATTACCTTGACTAACAACCTGTAAACTCTGTTTCCCACATCGCTCTGCCAGAACCTCGCTGCAAGCCGCGACCACATCTTCAACCTTGATTCTTGTGAGGCATTCGTTACGGCGCTCGACGCACTCCTTGAGATGGCAGCCCTCGCAATCTATGGGCGATCGGAAAACTCGATGGATTTGTCCATAAGGGTACCAGGAGCCCGGAAAATCGCGCGCTGAATGCACGGCGGCACAGAGCGTACCGACCGCGGCAGCCAGGTGCATGGTTCCGGTATTGTTACCCAGGTAGAGACTGCAACGCTTGAGCGCCACTGCCGCGGCCCGCACGGACAGGCATCCAGCCGCATTGTAACCTCGTCCCCAGTCCCGCAACAACGCGTTTCCCGTCTGCTGGTCTTCTGAACCACCGAACACCACGGGCCAGACATCGAACTGTCGAATGAGGTCCTTCACCACGCCGGAATACCGTTCAACCGGCCACCGGTTCGCAGGCTGGTTGGAGCCCGCTCCAATGCCAATCCAGTTCCTGCCCTGGTCTGGAGCAAGCTGTCGCACCCACGCCTGCATTTGCTGCTCCTCCCGGCTGCCGAGACCAAGTTCAAAGCGACCATCCCCATGCTGGGGGATGGGAATTCCATCCGCGGCCAACCGCGCCAATAGCAGCTCCGCTTCGAAGGGAACCGCCGGCATCGGCCGTTCACCAATCTTGCGCGGAAGACTTGGAAAACCGCGCATCCCGAAGAATCTCTTGATGCCCGCGATGGCAAAGTAACGGCGGTCTCGCGCAACTTGGTCGGCAGTGCGCAGACTCGGAGCGAGGTAAACAAGTGCATCAAAGCCGCCCGCTCGGATTTCCACCAACAAACGAAGCATGCGCAACGGGCGTAGCCATCTTCCACTGGTTGAGTTATCCACTGGATACAGGAGGTAATCATCGAACAAACCTGCTCCTGTCAGGAGTTCCTTTGCCAACACGCGATTATCATGTGGATGCTGCTCGCTGAGCAGCCTTAGCCGGGCCTGACGAAAATGTTCTCGAACTGCCCACAGCGACGGAAGAGCAACGATCGTGTCGCCGAGTGATCCGATGCGGAAGACCAAGACATTCGACGGATGTTTCGCTAGCTGAGTGTCGCCGCCGCGTTTGCGTATGAAATGGGTTACCCGAATCATCCTAAATGCGACACTTAGATTCCCGTGAAAACGCACAACATAGATGGCTCATTTTTAAAGCAACTCCCAAAATCGCGTAGCAGCCGAGGTAAAGAAGCTCAGAGCAATTTCTGGATTTCAGGTTAGCGCCTCACGTCTTTGGTAATACAGTACCCTCCTGATTGGGGTAAAGTTCTGCGAGCGACCTTGGATCAAGCTTATGCGATCGCTGCTTGTGCCGGGCCTGTTGGCCGCCAAACATGTTAAAGAATCTTCCCACAACCCAGTATACGACGACCATTATAAAAGCGCTGCGCAAATTCAACATATAAACATCCACATTTTGTTCGTACATTAGGGCTGATTGCAAAAAACAACTGAAAAGCAGTGTATGCGTTACGGAGCCAACTAACATCAGTTTATTGTCTAGCCATGCATATAAAACCGCCATGAATACGCTCCCGAGAAGCAGGGAAGCCAGCCCGTAACAGCCATAGAATACTCCAAACAAACCCACTACATAGTCTATTTCAGATGACATGCCATAGTGTTGGGTTAAATACTCTTTGTCCAGGCGCCATCTAACATCCGACTCGAGTTTTGACGGCATAACCGCACTAGGGATACACAGATACAAACCAGTAAGGATCGGCCCGAAGCCT
>JBAXTC010000056.1:0-19245 GCA_037130375.1 Verrucomicrobiota bacterium
CAAGCTGGAGTCGGGGCTGATCCTGCTGGCGATTGCCGTGAGCGGCGTCTGGCTCGACGGCTTCCAAACGGTCGAATCGCCGCAGACCACTGCCAGCGCGCTATTCCACGACCAGACGGCGACGGGGAAATTGAACGCGGTGACGATGCCGACAATCCCGAGCGGATGCCACTGCTCCATCATCCGATGCTGCGGCCGCTCCGACGCAATGGTCAACCCGTAAAGCTGGCGCGACAGCCCGACGGCGAAATCGCAAATGTCGATCATCTCCTGAACTTCGCCCTCGCCCTCGGCCAGAATCTTGCCCGCCTCCAGCGTGACGAGCCGGCCAAGGTCATGTTTGGCTTCGCGCAGCGCGTTGCCGAGTTGACGGACGATTTCGCCGCGTTTGGGCGCCGGCACAGTTTGCCATTTCTGAAATGCCTCCTGCGCCCGATGCACGCTGCGTTCGTATTGGTCGGGCGTGGCGGTCTGCACGGTGGCGAGCACCTGGCCGTCGTTCGGAGAGATGCTTTTCAGTGCTTTGCCGCTCCCCACCCATTCGCCGCAGAAAACGCCGGGGTTTGTCCCCTGTAAACTCAGCCTTCTAAAAAGAGCATCTTTGGAACATTCGGAATTCATTGCGTTGAGGACTCAGGTTCGCTTGCTATCTGCGCGAGATGCTGCCGTCCACCAGGCGCCGGGTCAATGCGGAAGAAAATCCGAAGCGACCGCGATTTCCAACCGGGGATGCAATAATTGAGAGGCTTGTGGACCGATGCCAGGAAATAGAGCAGAAATAGAGCTTGCAGGTCGGCGCACGATTGCTATTCTTTTTGTTCTTTATCTTAGAACAGGATTTGTATGGCGAGAATTTGTGAATTGACAGGCAAAGGCCCCATCAAGGGCAGCATCATCTGGCGCAGCGGCAAGTCAAAGAAAAGTGGCGGTATCGGCACGCATATCACGGCGATTACCAAACGCCGCTTTATGCCGAATCTCCAGCGCGTCAAGGCGCTGATCAACGGCGAAGTGCGCTACATCCGCGTCACGGCCAACGCGATTAAGAAGGGGTTGGTCGTTAAAGCGCCCAAACGCACCTGGAAGAAGGAAACTGCCGCGGCGGTTAAGGCTTGAACCTTTGAAGCGTTAAGGCGACCCCTCCTCGCTTTAGCGCTTTAGGACTTCAATGGTGCGCGGTCAACGCCGAGGGATCAATTGTTCGGGTCCAGCGTTCCTGCTCAGAGATTGGGATCAAACCCTTCTGCACTTTGCGCCAGGCCATTTCCCGCAACGAGCGCCAGCCCAGCTTGCGTGCGGCTGCCCGGAGCTCGGCGGTTCTCAAATTGGGCTGGATGAGGTCCGCGATGGCTTCGTTTAGCAAAAAGAACTCATAGATGGCAACCCGACCGCGGTGGCCTTTTTGATTGCATTCCACGCAGCCGCGGCCCTTCCATGCATTCACATGTTCGACCGGGATCCCCAGGGCAGCGGCCATTTCTTCACGGGTCGAGTCGGAGATGGCAAGGTCTGGCTCAGCGCAGTGCCGGCAGATGCGGCGGGCCAGCCGTTGCGAAATACTGCAGACCAGCGAGGCCGCGATCAGGTAAGGCTCGATCCGCATTTCCAGCAACCGCGTCACGGCGCTGATGCTGTCGTTGGTGTGCAGCGTCGAGAACACCAAGTGGCCCGTTTGCGCGGCGCGAACCGCGATTTCGGCGGTCTCGAAATCGCGAATCTCACCGACGAGCACCACGTCCGGGTCATGACGGAGCACCGAGCGCAGGCCCGTCGCAAAGGTGAGGCCGATTGGTTCGCGGACCTGTATCTGCACGGTGCCCTCGAGTTGATATTCGATGGGATCCTCAAACGTGATAGTCTTGCGGCCTTCATCGTTAGCCTGGGCCAGCGCCGTGTATAGGGTGGTGGTCTTGCCGCTGCCGGTGGGGCCGGTCAGCAGCACCATACCTTGCGGCAATTGGGTCAACTGAGCCAGAACCGCTTCCTGGTTGGGCTCCATCCCGAGTTGGCCCAAGTCCAGATAGAGGCTTTGGCGGCCAAGAATGCGCAGGCAGACGGCTTCTCCGTGTTTGGTCGGCACCACCGAAACCCGCAAATCGTATTCTTCCTCGCCTGTTTTCATCGCGATGCGGCCGTCGTGGGGCAGTCGCTTTTCGGCAATGTTCAGTTCCGCCATGATTTTGAGCCGTGAAACCACTGCCACGTACAAGTGTCGCATGTCCGCCGGCACGGGAACCGTTTCCAAAATCCCGTCCACCCGGTAGCGCAAGCGAATGGAATTGGCGTAGGGTTCCAGGTGAATGTCCGTCGCTCGAAGGCGCAGCGCTTCCTGCAGAATCTGGTCCACGAACGCGGACACGGTGGATTCCAGCGCGGAATCGGTTTCCTTGCCCTGCACGTCAAAGACGATCTCCTGGTCGATGTCGGCGCCGCCGCGTTCGTCGCGCAGCTTTTGGATGGTCTCGGCGCCCAGCCCGTAATTCTTCTTGATCACCGCATGGATGGAACTGGGTGTCGCCAGCAGAATCTTGAAACGTTTGCTCAGCAGCAGGCGCAAATTGCCCTGTTCCATCTGCCGCGGCGGCTCGCTGAAGGCGAGGAGTAAACAATCCTCTTCCATGCCCAGCGGCAGCAGGTTGTAATGGAAAATAAACTTGATAGGAACCAATTCGAGGGTCTCGCGTTTGAGATCCAGCGCCACCGGATCCACAAACTCCATGCGGCTGGCGGCGGCCAGCGCGCGCCAGGTGTCTTCTTCGGACGCAAAGTTCAGGTCCACAATCGCCCGATGCTGCGGCAGGTTAAGCCGCCGCTGCCGGCGCCGGACTTGCTCCAGTTGCTGCTCCGTGAGCTTGCCTTGCTCGAACAAGAGGTCGCCGGCTTCTTTGGGCCCAGTTTCCGAACTCGGGTTCATTGGATCGGAATTACAATTTCTTTCTTCGCATTCAGGAGGACTATATTGGTCTGCGCAGCAAGGTTCGTCAACGTCAGCGCCTGCGTCGTCGCTTCCGCCACGAAAAGGCTGGTGGCGACCTTGCCGCCGACCGGCGCAGCCATGAACGCGTCGCCCAGCTTGAAGATCGCCTGTTTGGCGCTGTCACCCGTTTGGTAGAAGCCCTGGTAAGTCACTTCGATCGTGCGCGTGGTTGGTGGTGGTGGTGGTGGCGGGACGAAATGCCGGGTGAAGAAAGGATTAATGGCGTTCGTATCCACGGCCGGCTTGAGCCAGGCTCCCGGCGAGAAACTGAGTCCAAGCCGCACCACCGGCACCGCACTTTGCGGCGGGTTGGTTGGCGAATTGGCCTCGCGGAAATTGAAGGCCCGGCCGCCGAGATTGGTGAGTGCCAGATAAAGCAGGAGCCACAAGCCGGCGTGGACACACGCCGCCAACCAACGACTTCGCAACACTCTGGTGATAGCCGGTGCGATGGTTAACATCTTAGTTCGACATCCTCCTCACTCCCGAAATACGAATCCAACCGCGCGCAATGACATGCGGACTTCGTCCGGTTTGTCCGGCGATTGTTTTCTCAGGATCAGCCGGTCCACGAACAGCACCAGTTTGTTCGTTGGCGCCTCCGGCAAGCCGGCAGCGCGGATTTCTTCCGCCCGCAAGGGCAGGCACTCAAGCAGCCGGGTCGCGCTGGCGACCGAAGCGGTGACTTCGATCTGCACGGGAATCTCGGCCAATCGATCGAAGCCATTGATGGGCGGGACATTGGTGAGCGCCAGAGGCACCTCGAGCGCATGGATGGCGAGCACTTTGCACTGCAAAGCGGTCTTCAGGAGGCCGTCGATAGCCGACAGCGCCGCCCAAAGCAAGGCCGGTTGTTTTATGTCCGCGGTGTGCTCGGGGAAGCCGGCGAAGACCCCCGGTTCAATTGCCACCTGCTGTTGCTTGGCCAGGATGCCCAACTCTTCCAACTGCTTGCTGCGCTGGTTCTGATACTCGACGAGTTGGAACGGGGCATTCATTCTTGCTCGCAGCGGCGTGGCCACTTGAAGTCGCGCAGTGGCTTGCTTCCTGGCTTTCTCCAGAATGAGCAGAGCCTGCCGGGTTTCGCTCAGTTGGTTGGTAATGTGCAGAAAATCGATGGCGATGACATTAGTCTGGTCCAGGGATGCCGAGAGTTTCTGCCATGCTTTTTGCAGCGGAGCGTCCAAGCTTTGGGCGCGGCGTCCCAGCGGCAGGAATATGAAGATGAAATAGGCCGCCAAGCCCAGCCCGGCCAGCGGGATGATGCTTCGGCGTCTGTATTCCTGAAATCGCATATTCATGGCGAAATCTGGGTCGCGCTGTCCGCGCTCTCGGACGACGTCCACGACGAGTGCCCAAAACGTTTGGATGTTCCTCGCAGCGGATTTGGCCTCTTTAACGGCAGTTGCTGGAATTCCGTTTCAGCAAAGTCCAGCGTCAGCACCGAGTCTCCGCTGGGAAGAACCACTTTGGGGTCCGCCAAATCCCTCCGCAAATCAGCCGATAACGAGTCCACTTTCGCGAAAACCCCCTGCTGGCTTAAATCATTGACCAGTTGGCTGAGCAGCCGGCGGGCGCTCTCCGCATCTTCAGGAGTGCAAAGTTCGGCAATGAAACCAGGTTTAACAATCGAAAGGTTCGTCGCCGTCGCCGATAGCGCCGCGAAAACGGCGGAAACCGCTCCGGGACGAACGGCTGCCGGGGGATTTGTGCCAACCGGCTTGTTGGTCAAATTGAGCGCCGGTGGCTGACTGAAATAACTTTGCTGGTCCGCCAATACCACGTACCAAAAACTACGATTGCTCCGTGACTGCTCGAGCAGCGCCAGCGTCTTCAAGGTATCGACGGTATTCTGCTGAGCGGCAAACACGGGACGAAATCCCTCGTATTCGGCGACAAGTTCTCCGGTCAGTGCGTCGTTGGTCTCGACCGCCTCCTGGGCGGCCTGGACTTTCTTCAACAACCTGTCCTTGCGGCTCAAAAGCGATGCCTGGTGCCATGTGCCGAGCACGAGAACCAAGAGGCAAATCACCGCGAGCCCGAGACTGGCGAGCTCGAATCTTTGCCGGCTCAGCCGCTTTCGCCAGGCGGTGCGGTAATCATCGGGCAGCAGCGACACCGGTTGAGCGCTGTAGCCCAGCGCCTGGAGGGCGACGCCGAAAGCAACTTCAAACCGTTTCGAGGGGAACACTGCCTCGGGCTGGCTGCCCTTGGGCCAGGGCCGCAAATCCAATCCCGCTTCCACTTTCAGATATTCGAGGAGGCCCGGCTGGTCGAACGCCCCGCCACTGGTCACGAGTTCAAACGACGCTGCCTCGGGGGCCGCGCCGGGATTATGCTCGAACCATTCATTCAACTGCCGCTTCAGCTCGGCCACCCAGCCATCCACCACGCCGGAAAACTCCGAATCCGCATCCGAACCGCTCAGGTAATTATGGGCACCCTTCAGCGACTCGGCAGTCTCTTCAGAGCAATTCCGGAGCCGTGCCAGAGAGCGAGTGAAGAAATCCCCGCCCATCTGGAAACTGGTGGCGAAGGCTCCCTGACCTGCCAACAGGATTACCACCACGGTTGTCTGGGCGCCCAGATGCACCAAAACCGCGCGTGATGAGAGCGGACAGGTGGCGCGGTAAGCGGCAATCAGCGCATTGGCCGTCGTGGTGACTTCGCAAAGGTCTTCCTGCTCGACTCCCAGCCGCAGAATCCGTTCGCGAATATCGCCTTCCTGCGCAAACGTTACCCAAAACTGTTGCCGGTTCTTCGCCGGAGTCTCGGTACGGACGAAGTCGTAAACAATCCGGCTTTCGCTCACGCCGCTCAGTTTGATCGTTTCGTCTTCGATCAACTTCTCGACCTCGCTTTCGGGCGCCAGCGGCAGGTCGATGACTTGTGAAATCGAGAGATGCTGCGGCAAGACCAACGCCAACGGCGGCCGGCCCCAATCTTCGAGGCGCGCCTGCAACTGGGACTTGATTTCGTCGGCCGAGACCAGGCCCTCGGCCTGCAAATCAATCAACTCCTCTTTGAGTATTCGCAACCGGCCAAAGTCACTTTCCGCCAGCAGCAGCTTAATGCAACGGCTGCCGGCATCCAGTGCCAGCACCTGCCGCACGGGCGGACGCATTCGGTCGAGCTTCAGCATGGACGGGAGGCGGGGCGCCAAGTCAAATCCGAGATCCGAAACCCGAAATCCGAAAGGAATGCGAAACGCTGCAAGCCAAGCTGCGAGACTGGCAATGGGGCCGAAAGCGAAGGGCTTTGTCTCATTTCAGAATGGCAGGGGAATTGGTGGCGGACCGCTCATCCTCATAGACGAGGAATTCGCCAGTGTCCTTGACGATGGTGGCCGTCACGAAGATGAGCAGGTACCGTGGCTTATCGACGTCCGTGCGGCGACGGAACAGCACTCCGACGAGGGGAAGGTCACCCAGGACCGGCACCGACTCCACAATGGTCGATCTCTCTTGCTCCAGCACGCCGCCCATCACCACCGTTTCGCCGGAGTTCACCGCCACGCGCGTGGCCAGTTCCTGCGTCCGGAAAGTCGGGAGAAGAATCGGGATATTGGCCGCGACGTTGCCGGACGCATTGAACTGGACAATCGTGGTGTAGGGCTGCAATTGCACCTCAGTATTAACGCGGGGGTTCAAGGCGAGGATGATGCTCTTGCCGTCGCCACTGATGCTGGCCAGCACGTCCAGTTCGGCGCCGGCGGTGATCTTGGTGGGCTTGCCGGCGGGCACAATCGACGAGGAAGAGTAGTATTGCTGCACGGTCTGCGCCACGGTGTATTCCTCGTAATAGAATTGAACCTTGCCATCGGAAATGGTGGCCGGCCGGTTGTTGAGCACGGTCAGGCGCGGCGCGCTCAAGGTCTGGCTTTCCCCGGTCTGCTCCAAAGCGCTGATCGTCGCGGTCAGGCCTGCAGCGCCAAAGACGTTGGTGAACAAGTATTGAAGGCCAATGCCCATCGCCGGATAGGTGGCGGGCGTCAGACCCGTAAAGTCGGTGGGCGTTCGTTGGGGCGAATTGGTTCCGAACACCCGCCCGGACTCCCAAAGCACACCCAACTGCATGAATGCCGGCTTGGAGAGTGTCACAAAACGGGCCTCGATCAACACCTGCTGTATAGGGCGATCGAATTCCTTGATGATCTTCTCGATCACATCGAGTTGTTCCGGCGTGCCCCGGGCCACCACTAAGTTGTGCTCGTAATCGATCATCCATTTCGATCCCAGGAACAGGTTCGTAATCGCCCGCTCCAATGAAGGTATCACCGGCGCCTGGTCGTTAACGAATTTCTTGAACTTCGCAGTCTCGGTGGTGGTGGTGACCGGGCCGTTGACGGTCGTTGTTTTGAGCGAGTCCGAGGCGCCGAATTCGGCCGGAAGCACGAAGCCCTTGCGCAACCGATAAAACCGCGTTTCTTCCATCAGTTTCTTCGGATCTTTCCCGTCCACAACCCAGACCACTTCGTCGCCCACCTGGAACTGCAACTCATAATAGCGCCCGACGTAGCGCAGGAACTCAGCCAGTTTTACCTTGTCCAGGTTGACACTCAACGGTTGTTTCAGCGCGGGGAGCGTTTTATCGGCTACAATGTTCACTCCCGCCGTTTGGCTGAGGTTCTGAATCACGGTTTCGAGCGGGACATTGTCCAGGTGCATGGTCACTTCCTTTTCCAACACCTTGAGCATGTGGCCTTTGGTGCTCTCGAAGTCGAACAGCAGGCCCTGTTCACGAACAGTTTTGCCGTATTTGTCTGGAATCCAGCGTGAATTCTCGATCTGATTTACCGTGTCGCGAATGTCCTTCCGGGCGGTCAAACCACGGTCCTTGGTATCTTTCAGAAGGCTCTTAATGGTTGGATCAAAGACCGAATTCTTTGCATCGATGGCTCGAATCTCGTTTTCCAGCGCCTGCTCGCGCCGTTGTTGGCCGGTTTGCGCCACCCAAGTGTACACCCGCTCTGCCAACATGCTCTTGGGGGACTTCTCATGCAAATCACTCGCTTTGAGCTGCGCTTCATCCCACTTGCCCGCAGCCGCCAGATCCATGATCTCCTTGATTTCCGCATCGTGCCTCCTGCTGAACGTCGCCGATGGCACCGGCGCGGAAACCGCAGGCTCGGGTTTGGGCTTGGGCTTCGGGTTGGGTTTGGGATGGTAGCATCCGCTGAAGGAAAACAGCAGCAGCGCTACTGCCGCCGCTGCTGCTTTCGACGCGGTTGTTGATGATGGCTTGAATTGCGAAAGCATGGAGATTAATTGACGAATAACTTGGGTGCTAAATTCAAGCATAAGAGCAGATTGCGAAAAAAACCTCGCCATCCACAAGCACCAATTTCGAAAACCCCGCCTGCCCCAAATTGAAAAACTTGACGGTTCAATGGTTCAATCCGTCCATGTCCGCCGCATCGTTGCGCGTTTAAGTTCCCGGTCCGCCTCGCGCTGCTTCAGATCCTCGCGCTTGTCGAACTGGGCTTTGCCTTTGGCGACCGCCAACGCCACTTTGACCTTGCCGTTGTTCCAGTAGAACGACAGCGGCAGCAGCGCATTGCCTTTGACCGCTGCCAGGCCGAACAGCTTCCGGATCTCCGATTTGTGCAGCAGCAACTTCCGCGGCGCCTTCGGCGCGTGGTTTTGGAGGTTGCCGTGCGAATACTCGTCGATGTGCGCGTTGTAAAGATACACCTCACCATTTTCCACGCGGGCAAAAGCATCACTAATCTGCCCTTTGCCCGCGCGCAACGCCTTGACTTCGGTCCCGTGCAGGACGACCCCTGCCTCGACCGTCTCGAGGATGTGGTAATCACGACGGGCCTTCGGATTGGTGAGTATATCTGAACTAATGCTTCTTCCGTTTCTTGCCCTCCGACCGGGTCAATTCCACCAATTCCGGCATCTCCCACCCCATCTTTTCCTCAATGATCTCGGTCAGCGCAATGTCCGCCGCCCCCAGATGTCCGATGTCCGCCACCAGCGGACGACTCGCCTTCCCCCCGCCGGAATTGAGTTGCCGGACGCGGCGTGAAACCAAGTTGACCAGAACGTTGGGGTTGCCAACTTTCTCCAGTGCCTTTTTTGTAAGTTCAGCGTTCAAAGCTTTGGTGTTTATTTTCGAGCGAGGTACAGTAACTGCTTACGCCCCAAACGCAATAAAAAACTGCTGAATGCTTGCCTTGGAATTTGGCTCTCTTTAAAACAACAGCAAATGTCTGCTAAGATCAAACACCCGAATTCGCATTTGCAAGCAGCCTTCGACTTGCCAGACTTCCTGGCCAGCCGGACGGATGCCGTTAATCGAGCCCTGGATGGCTTTCTGCCCTCCGCCGCCACCAAACCCGCCACTATCCATCGCGCGATGCGTTATTCCCTCTTCGCCGGCGGCAAGCGCATGCGTCCTGCCTTGTGCCTCGCGGCCGCCGCCGCGTGTGGTGGCGACGAAGCCGACGCGCTGCCCCTGGCCTGCGCCGTCGAGTGCATCCATACCTATTCCCTCGTCCATGATGACCTCCCTGCCATGGACAACGATGATTATCGCCGAGGCAAGCTGACCAATCACAAAGTGTTCGGCGAAGGCATCGCGGTTCTGGCCGGCGACGCCCTGCTGACACAAGCCTTCGAGATTGCTGCCCGGTGCAAGGGTTGGCCGCGCTACCCCCATTCGCAAATCATCCTGGAGTTGGCGCACGCGGCCGGCTCTCTCCAGTTAATCGCCGGCCAGGTCGCAGACCTGGAAGCGGAGGGAAAAAAGATCGCCGCCCAACAACTGCGGTACATTCACGAGCGCAAGACCTCCGCCCTCCTCTGCGGCTCCGTCCGACTCGGCGGCATGAGCGCCAACTGCACCCCATCCCAACTCGAAGCACTGACCGATTTCGGCTATCACGTCGGACTGGCCTTCCAAGTCATTGACGACATCCTCGACGTCACGCAAACCAGCGAGAACCTTGGCAAAACGGCTGGCAAAGATACCAAGGCCCAGAAAGCCACCTACCCGGCCATCGTCGGATTGGAAAAATCCCGCAAGATCGCGGAGCAACTGACCCAACGCTCCTTTAACGCCTTGAAAGCCTTCCGCGGACAAGCCGTCGCGCTCGAAGCCCTGGCCGAGTACTTGCTGAAGCGCGACCGATAATTCACACCCGGGCGACACGTCGAAACCTCGGATCCGGGCGAACCAGCGAAACAATTGGCCATTGGACTTTTGCCATTTGCATTTTATCCTTGTTGCCAATGAATATTCTGGAAGAACTCCAATGGCGCGGTTTGTTGGCCGATTGCACCGACCCCCAGGAGCTGGCCAAACGCACCAGCCCGGGCCCCATCACGCTCTACTGCGGCTTTGATCCGACTGCCGATAGCCTGCATGTCGGCAACCTCGTGCCGCTACTGGCGCTGCGCCGGTTCCAAGTGCTGGGGCACCGTCCCATCCCGCTCGCCGGCGGCGCAACCGGCTCCATCGGCGACCCGAGCGGCAAGAGCCAGGAGCGCCAATTGCTCACGCACGAGGTGCTCTCAGCCAATATCACCAAGGTCAAAGAGCAACTCTGCCGCCTGCTCGATTTCGATACCCCCACCAACCCCGCCCGCCTCCTCGATAACGCCACATGGACCGCTCCCGTCACGTTCCTCGAATTCCTGCGCGACATCGGCAAGCACTTTTCCGTCAACCAAATGGTGGCCAAAGAAAGCGTCCGTGCCCGCATGGAAGACCGCGAAGCCGGCATCAGCTACACCGAGTTTAGCTACATGCTGCTCCAGGCCTTCGACTTTTATGTCCTGTGCCGCGACCACAACTGCGAACTGCAAATTGGCGGCAGCGATCAATGGGGCAACATCACCGCCGGCATTGATCTCACCCGCCGAAAACTTGGCCGTCCCGTCTTCGGACTCACCCTGCCGCTCATCACCAACGCCGACGGCACCAAGTTCGGCAAGACCGCCGCCGGCGCGGTCTGGCTCGATCCGCGCCGGACCAGTGTCTATAAATTTTACCAATACTGGATTCGCACCGACGACCGCGATGTGATTCGCTACCTGAAATTCTTCACGTTCCTGTGCCAGGACGAAATCGCCGCTTTCGATAAACAGCACACCGAAGACCCCGGTGCCCGCGCGGCCCACAAGGCGTTGGCCAGAGCGGTGACCGATCTGGTTCACGGCCCCAGCGCGACGACCGAAGCCATTCGCGCCAGCGAAATACTATTCGGCGGCGAGCTCGCGGGCATCTCCGAAGCCATCTTCAACGAAATCGTTGGCGAAGTGCCCACCAAGGAGATCGCGAAAGCGGAACTCGATGGGGCTGGCAAGCCACTCGTCGAACTCCTGGTCCTGACCGGCCTCTGCCCGTCAAAAGGCCAGGCGCGCAAAGACATCGAGGGCGGCGGTGCCTACGTCAACAACGTCCGCGAAGCGAGTATCCTCCACAGCATCGCCACCAAGGATTTGCTCTTCGGCAAACACCTCCTGCTGCGCAAAGGCAAACGCAATTACGTCGTCCTGACCGCAAAGTAACTCGCAAGCCCGCCATCCTCTCGGCCGCCGTTCCTATCTATGTCGAAGGATAACGCCCTCCTGGAAGACATCCTCCAGGCGGGCAAGGCGATCCGCCGCTTTACGGAAGGGGTTTCGTTGGCCGATTTCAAGGCCGGCAGGTCGCGGAACAGTAGCATGCGATGGAGTTGATGATTGAAGTCCGCGAAGCCCAGTCGCCCGACGGTAAAGCCACCCGGCCGATGAATCAGCCCTTTGGCTCGGAATCATCGCCCGTTCCAGCGCGCCCCCACCCCGCAGAATTAAGTTGCTCCGCAGGAGCGTTTCAGGCTTTCATCTCCTATCGGGTCGGTTGGGCGATGATTCAAGCATCCGACGATCGGCGTGCGGGTGGTCAAAGGCGTAACGAACCCGGCCCAAAAAACAGTATGAGCAAAAAACTCTCGATCCCACAATCCGGTCGAATCGGCACCGTCGTGAACGCGATCACTCGCTACGGCCAGGTTGAGCGTCAATTTGTCCCCCCGCGCAACCCCCAGGCGACAGACCAACAGGCGGTTCGCGGCAACTTCGGGCGCGTCTCGGCCCGTTGGCGGGTTCTCACCCCCGAACAGCGCGCCGCCTGGCGTACGTCCCCCGCCGACAGCTACACCATGGGCCGCATGGGCCGGAAGGTGGCCCTCAACGGCTATAACTACTTTGTCCGAATTAACTCCGCGCGCTTGGACATTGGCCTAAACCAGTTCGACGTTCCGCCGGAAGTGCCGATCTTCAAGCAGAACCCAGTCGAGGAGCTATTGATTAGCAACAACGGCGGCATCATCACGCTCAAACTCCGCGTCCCAGCCCTCCCGGCCGAGCACACTATCGTCCAGGCCGCCGCCCCTTGCAGCCCTGGAATCTCCCGCGCCCAGCACTTCCCCTGCCTGGGTTTCCTGCCCGCCCCGACCGACGGATGGAGTGACATCACCGCTCTCTATGTTGACTGGTACGGCGTCCCGCCGGCCGGCCAGGCTGTCTGGATCCGCACTCGGCAGCATATCAACGGCTGGAACGACCTCCCCAAACAGATCAGCGCCATCGTCCCCGCGCCGTAGGCCATGCCGCCCCTACGGGGCTTGCGGAGAAGTTCGGGGGCACGGTTACTATAAACATGTCGCTCCTACGGAGCTGGCCCAACCCGGCGGGTGCAGAGGACGGCGGGAGCGCGTCTCTGTCGTTTATCGGATGCCACTGGCCCGTCGCCTCTTTACCCAGATGACTTTGTCCCCAACAAGCGGCCTGGAGTGGACGCCGGACGGCGACGGATGGCTTGCCTTTTGATCATTCGGGCGGCTGCCCAGTTTTGGGGACCAGACAACTTGCCCACAGGGTAAAATCCGCTACACTTTCCGCATGAGCATGAAAGAACAGGTTCTTGAGGCGATCCAGCGCCTTCCCAATGATATTGATTTCCGCGATGTGACAGACGAAATCGCCTTGCTTGCAGCCGTTCAGGGTCAGCCCGTACATGGTTGACAAATATATGGAATTGTCATCACCACCTCAGCCGCCAATTGAGGGGAATCGCCGCCCCATCATTTTGACAATTGTTTGCATCCTCAATATTGCCGGAGCGATTCTGAATCTCGTGCGAGGCTTTTTTGTCTCACCCAGCAAACACGGCGAGTGGTATTTGCCATTGCTGGCAATCAGCGGGATAGTCGCCATCGTCGCCATGGTTGGGGTTTGGCGGATGCGTCGCTGGGGCGTTTACACTTATATCGGACTTTGCTTCGTGGCCCAGATTGCATTGATAGCAATGCTCGGCTATTTCAACTGGACAGCCCTTTTGTTGCGCTGCGCTGTGGTTGCCATATTGCTCGTATATTTTAGGAGGATGCGCTGACCATAACGGTGGGCCTATCGTTGTTGCTGGGCGTGTTCGACGACCACTCCCGACTCTGCTGCCATGCGCATGCGCCGTGGTATCTGAGCGAGGGATTGCAACTCTGACGGTCTTCGGCGATAATGAGAGTTTACCAGTGGCAAAAGGCCATGCAGATTTGAACTATGACAATTACGACGACCGCCGCGAAGCCGTCGGCCAACGAGTTTTTGAAAGAGCGCAGTCCGACGCTCTCAGGAACGATCGCGCAAACGCTGGCCGACCCGCAGGCTGACCACTTCGTGGAGGATGACACGCAGTTCCTCAAGTTTCATGGTATTTACCAGCAGGACGACCGGGATTTGCGCAAGACCGGCAAGAAATACAGTTTGATGGTCCGCATCCGGATTCCCGGCGGGGTTCTCACGCCCGTTCAATACCTCGTGTGTGATGATCTCGCCAGCCGTTACGCCAACAATACCCTTCGCGTCACCTCCCGGCAGGGCCTTCAGTTCCACGGAGTGGCCAAGGGAGGCTTGCGCGCGCTGGTCAAGGGAATCAATGACGCACTGCTGAGCACACTCGCGGCGTGCGGGGATATCAATCGCAATGTGATGGCCCCCGCGACGCCAGCGATGAATGAGTTGGGTGAACAGGTGCTGAAACATGCGCATCAGGCGGCGTTGGCGGTTGCGCCTCGCACCAAGGCATACCACTCGATCTGGATCGAAGGCGTGCCGCTCGATCTCGATGATTCCGCGAACAATGCCTTCGTTGATCCGCTCTACGGGAAGACCTACCTGCCGCGGAAATTCAAAATCGCCTTTGTGATTCCGCCTCAGAACGACAGCGACGTTTTTACCAACTGTTGCGGTTTCATTGCCATCGATGACAGCCACGGCAATCTGCTGGGCTACAACCTGGCGGTCGGGGGCGGCATGGGTCGTAGTCACGGCAACCAGGCCACCTTTCCTCGGCTGGCAGATGTGATCGGCTTTTTGCCATCCGAGAAAACCGTGGATGTGGCTACGGCGGTCCTGACAGTCCATCGCGATTTCGGCGACCGTAGCGATCGGAAGCACGCGCGGTTGAAATATGTGCTGGAAGACCGGGGTACACAGTGGTTTCGAGAAGAGCTGGAGCGCCGGCTGGGGTTCAAATTGGAGAACCCGAAACCATTCAAGTTTGAAAGGCAGGGAGACGCTTTCGGCTGGAACCGGCAGGCGGATGGACGCCTGTTTCTTGGTTTGTTTGTCGAGACGGGTCGTATCCGGGATAGAAATGGCTGGCGAATGAAGGCCGCCCTGCGCGAGGTGGTGGCAAAGTATCAGCCGGAAGTCCATCTCACACCGGGCAACAACGTCATTCTGGCGGACATCGCTCCTGAGCAGCAGGACGAGATCAGCCGGGTTTTTGCGGCGCACGGTGTGCAGACCGAACTCGGACGACAGGCCAGCATTTTACGTCGCGCCTCGATGGCATGCGTCTCGCTGCCGACCTGCGGTCTCGCTTTGGCCGAGTCGGAGCGTTATCTGCCGGATTTGATCACCCGTATTGATGGGCTGCTCGTGGAGCTTGGCCTGGAGAGCCAGGAGATCACTATTCGCATGACCGGCTGCCCGAACGGCTGTGCCCGGCCCTACATGGCGGAGATCGGGTTTGTAGGCAAAGCTCCGGGCCGTTATCAACTTTGGCTCGGCGGCAACGAAACCAGCACGCGCCTGAATCGATTGTATCGGGACGTGGTTAAAGACTCGGACATCGCCGCTGAACTCCGTCCCTTGTTCGCGCGTTTCGGACAGGAGCGGCTGGTCGGCGAGAGATTCGGCGATTGGGTCGCCCGCGTGCTATGGCATGAACAACCTGCGATCGCCAACTGATTCCCATGACTCCCGATCAAATCGCTCACTGGAACGCGGACCTGCGGTTCAAATCACCGCGCGAAATCACCCGCTGGGCCATCGCCCACGCGGACGGACGTGTCGTGGTTTCCACCAACTTCCGACCTTATGAAGCCGTCGTCCTGCATCTGTGCGTGGAGGCGCAGCCCGACATGCCGGTGTTGTGGGTGGACCACGGCTACAATCGCCCTGCGACTTACAAGCACGCCGAAGAGCTTCGCGCGCTGCTTAAACTGAACCTCAGAGCCTGCCTGCCGCGCATCACCGCCGCACACCGCGAAGCCATCTACGGGTCGCTTCCTACGGCGGATGACGAGGAGGGTTTGAAGGAATTCAGCGCGCTGATGAAGCTGGAGCCTTTCCAGCGCGGCATGAAGGAGTTGGCGCCGAGAGTCTGGATCACTGCCGTGCGCAAAGTGCAGAACCCGAACCGCGCCGGGCTGGACATTGTTTCGCTCGATACCAACTTTGGCACGCTAAAGGTCAGTCCCGTATTCCAACTGTCCGACGCTGAGATGGAGGCTTATCTGGAGGAGCACAATCTCCCCAACGAGTGGGACTACTTCGACCCCGCCAAAGCCGACGAGAAGCGCGAGTGCGGGTTGCATGCGCGGTGGGGCGGGGAGTTGGTGAGGGCTTAACGACTAATCGACTCATGCAAAGCTACCATTTCGACCACATTCAGTATCTCGAAACCGAGGCAATTCACGTCATGCGGGAAGTGGCGGCCGGATTCGAGCGCTCCGCCCTGCTGTTTTCCGGCGGCAAGGATTCGATCTGCCTGTTGCGCCTGGCGGAAAAGGCTTTTCGGCCGTGCGACATCCCGATGCCGCTGCTCAACATCGACACCGGGCACCATTTCCCGGAATTGAATGAGTTTCGGGATCGGCGCGCAAAACAACTCGGCGCCAGGTTGATCGTGCGCACAGTCGAGGATGCGATTGCGAAGGGCATCGCTCTCCCGGCGCCGGGCGAGGTCAGCCGAAACCGTCTGCAGATTCCAACCCTCCTAGCGGCCATCGAAGAGTTTCGGTTTGACTGTTGCATCGGCGGCGCGCGGCGCGACGAAGAAAAGGCGCGGGCCAAAGAACGCTTTTTCAGCTTCCGCGACAGCTTCGGCCAGTGGGATCCTAAGAACCAGCGACCGGAAATCTGGAATCTTTACAACACCCGCCTCAACCCGGGCGAAAATATGCGCGTGTTCCCGCTCAGCAACTGGACCGAAATGGACGTGTGGGAGTACATTCGCAAAGAGAATCTCGAAGTCCCCACCATCTATTTCAGCCACCGCCGGCAATGTGTTCGCCGTCAGGCTCAATGGTTGCCAGTCAACAATCTAGTACCCCCGAGAGCCGGCGAGCAGGTCCAGGAGTTGGTGGTCCGCGTCCGGACCATTGGCGACATCATCAGCACCGGCTGTATCGAGTCGCCAGCCACCACCGTGGATGATGTTATTGCGGAAATCGCCGCCGCCCGGGTGACTGAACGCGGTTCCCGCGCCGACGACAAGTCATCCGAGGCCGCTATGGAAGACCGTAAGAAAGCCGGGTACTTCTAGCACGGCATGAGTCGGCGTGCAACCGGTTTGCCCATTTAACATTGTAACATTCTTAACTGTAACTAATCTCGCATGTCCGTTCCCATCCATCACCCGGTTGACATTCTCCGTCTGAACACCTGCGGCTCGGTGGACGACGGCAAATCCACTCTCATCGGCCGGTTGCTATACGATTCGCGGTCATTGATGGAAGATCAGATTGAAGCGTTGGAGCGCTCCGCCGACATCACCGGCGGCGGTCAGATCAACCTCGCCAACCTGACCGACGGTCTGCGCGCCGAGCGCGAGCAGGGCATTACGATCGACGTCGCCTATCGTTATTTTGCGACGCCGCGCCGCAGATTTATCATCGCGGACACGCCGGGTCATGTGCAGTACACGCGCAACATGGTCACCGGGGCCTCTGCCGCCAACCTTTCGATTGTGCTGGTGGACGCACGCCTGGGTGTCACCGAGCAAAGCCGCCGTCATACGTGCATCGCAGCGTTGCTGCGCATTCCACACCTGGTGATTGCGGTCAATAAGATGGATATCGTGGGTTGGAGCGAAGCTCGGTTTATCGAGATACGGGACCAGTTCGAGAAGTTTCTGCCGCGTCTCGATATGAAGGACGTGCAGTTTATCCCCTTGAGCGCCCTCAATGGTGACAACGTGGTGGATCCGTCACGGCACACGCCGTGGTATCCTGGCCCGACGCTGTTAGGCCATCTGGAGAGCGTTCACATTGGCAGCGATTGGAACCTCAACGGCTTCCGCCTGCCCTTGCAATGGGTGAATCGTCCGAACAACCCTACCGACCCGCAGTTGCACGATTTTCGCGGGTTCAGCGGCCAGATTGCGGGCGGCATCGTGCGAGTCGGTCAGAAAGTCATGGCGCTGCCCAGCGGCATGGTGAGCACCGTGAAACAAATCTGGACCTACGACGGTCCCCTCCAGGAAGCCTTTTGCCCGCAATCCATTACCCTTTTGGTCGAAGACAACATCGACATCAGCCGGGGCGACATGATCATCGGTCCGGACAATCTTCCGGGTGCGAGCACCGAGCTGCAGGCCAGGGTCTGTTGGATGCACATCCGCCCGCTTCAACGCGGACGGAAGTATCTTTTGAAACACACCACTCAAACGGTGCAGGCAGTGATTACCACTATTGCCGACCGCATCGACATGGCCACTTTGGAACCGGAGATCGAGCCGCCCGAGCTGGCCCTCAACGACATCGGCGAAGTGCGACTGAAAACCTCCGCTCCGCTCGTCTTCGACGGCTACGCCACGAACCGTCTGACCGGGTCATTCATCCTGATCGAACCCGGCAGCAACGCGACTGTCGGCGCCGGAATGCTTTTCCCGCCTGCAGAACAGGTGAAGCCGGAATACAACGACTTTGCGATTTGACCAGGATCATGCGGTTTCCTTTGACTGGAGCCGTCCTCTATGGGATTCCCTGGCATTGTTTATCTGGTGGGGGCCGGTCCCGGCGACCTTGGATTGTTCACGCTGCGCGGCGCTGAACTGCTCGGGCAGGCCGAAGTGGTGATTTACGATGGCCTGGTAAATCCGGAGCTGCTACGCTTCGCGCCGGCGGGGGCCGAGATTATCTACGGGGGCAAACATGATCGCACTCGATGTGTCTCGCAGGACGAGCTGAATGCGTTGCTGGCCGCCAAAGCCCGCGCAGGCAAACGCGTGGTGCGATTGAAGGGGGGCGATCCGTACCTGTTTGGCCGGGGTGGCGAAGAAGCCGAAGTGCTGGCCCAGGCAGGCATTCCCTTCGAAGTGGTTCCGGGTGTTTCTTCGTTCCACGCCGTGCCATGCTATGCTGGCGTCCCTTTGACCCAGCGCGAGCACAACTCGATCGTCACCATCGTTACGGGCCATGACGATCCGCTATCTCCGGTTAACAAACTGGACTGGTGCCAACTGGCCAGGACCACCGGCACGCTTGTCGTCCTGATGGGATTGCGCAACATCCGCCAGATCGCAGCGACACTGGTTGCGTGCGGGCGGCCGCCCGACACCCCGGTGGTGATCGTCAGCCGGGGCACAACCAGACGGCAGATCTCGATCACGGGAACGCTGAACACCATCGCCAAGCAACTCGACGAGGCCAGCCTTCCCGCGCCAGCCGTGACGGTGATTGGCGAGGCAGTGAGGTTGCGCGGAAAACTGAACTGGTTTGAACACTCGGCATCGACAATGGCTTCTGCCGCGCCTCGGCCAGCATTCAAATGAAAAATCGTATATGCACATTTCAGGTTTTTCTGGAGCGCGAACATTTTTGTCCAATGCCACTAAGATTTGACCCTCCTCATCCCGGAGGGATGGCCGACACGAGTCCAACGTTGCAATGTTGGGTGCGCGAGTTTAGATGTGCATAAGTTCCGACAGTCGGAGACTCCGTGGACCGGCAGGGGGGAGACCTGCCCCACGCCCCTTCAAGATGAATT
>JBAXTC010000560.1:0-5422 GCA_037130375.1 Verrucomicrobiota bacterium
GGCTCCTGCGGCCTCCGCCTGAGCGCGCGGCGGCGTGTCCGCGTTCTGCGGCCGGTCACTTCACTGGGATTTGTTTATTCAGATTTTTGTTGACGCTTCGGCTGGAGTTGTGTTTGATGCCAGGGTTTAGGAGAAACGATGACTGTTATGGGCGGATTCGGAATGGCAGGTCAAGATCGTGGCCCGGGGCCGACAGGCGAAAAATGCCCTTGCAGCGTCCTGGTGGGCCGCGAGCAGAGCACTGACCTCACCCCACGCTGCGACCTATGCGCTCTCTTGCGACACCCTCATAACCCGCCGGACCGCCGCCGCGCGCCATGTGGCACTGGTCACGGGTTGCGCATCGCGTTGGTGGATGACGACGAGGAGACGCGCCTGGCGGCCCGCCGGATGGTGCAGGCGGAACGCGCCGGCTGGGCGCTGGAAATGTATCCCCCGTCGTGCCCAGTGCGTGAGCCATCGGGCCGCAAAGGCGCGTCGCGCCCAAACGCGCTGGAAGGGGATCACGCCCCCGGCAGCCCCGCGGATATCGTCCTGGTTGGTCTGCCGCACCGTGAGGGTTCTCGCCTGGGCTGTGTGAGACAACTCAAGGCACTCGCGCCCGATCTGCCGGTGCTGATCATCAGCGGCGACTCCGATGAGGCCTCAATCGTGGAGTGCTGCGCGGCTGGTGCCGACGGTTATGTCCTCAAACCGGTCGCAGCCGAAGAGCTTGCCCGCACGGTTAGCTCGGTTGCGGGAGGATGGCCGGTACTGTGCCGGGAGGCTCAAAAGGCGGTTGTGGATGCCTTGCACCGGGCAGGCACGGCCACAACGGTCTGGTTTCCGGGTCTGAGCCGCCGTGAGCTGGAGATCGCTGGTTGCCTGGTGGCAAACCTGCGTGACAAGATAATTTGCGAGCGCCTCGGGATGGCGCGCAGCACGGTGCATGTACACTTGACTAGCCTCTACAGGAAACTGCGCGTTCACAGCCGCCAGCAGGCGGTCGCGAGGTTGCTGCGCGGTGGGGGCGAAAAGTAACCCATTTTAGCCCATTTTTGTTCTTTAAAGACCATCTTCAAGATGTTGTAATCACAATGTCGCAATAAACGCGTAAAATCAATGAACGGTGGGCAAACACAATTTTGGAACCAGCTTGCATGGACCAACATATTTTAGACGGATTGCATTGGCGGCAAAGCGAGGTTGAATTAGTTCAGAAACTCTCGGCGTGGTTCGCAGTGTCTGCGGGTGCGATTTTTCTTGTTACAGGCTCAGCCAAGATCCTTGGAAGTTTTGGCCACGCGCCCATCCTCAATTTTACGGAACCCGTCTCTGGTCTACCGTTTCGATTGGTGATGTCGGCCGTCGGCACCCTGGAGATAGTCCTCTCCCCGTTCTGTTTACTTCTTTTGGGATCAAAGAGGTTCGCGCTTAGGTTGGTAGCGTGGGTGGCTACATGCTTCTGTGTTTATCGTATATCCTTGTGGTTTATCGGGTGGAAAACGCCTTGTCAATGCATGGGTAGTTTGACAGACGCGCTACACCTGTCACCTGCATCAGCCGATCTACTGGCCCGAGTACTTTTGGGCTACTTGCTGTTTGGAAGTTACTCGATTCTTTGCTACAGCCGAATCAGGAAGTGTGTTGCGGCCTAACCATTGGGGAATGCTCCTGAAACGTATTACTAGCCACTTCCGTGCAACCTGTGCGGCCGCAATCTTCGGTCAGTGCAGTCCATTGCCGTGCTTTGAGAGCGGCCCTGTTCCGGGCTCGATTCATATTCCGAGAAAGCATCGTTCGCCAGACCATGTTTATGTTCAGACCTATACTTGATATGCTTTGAACTTGAGCAAAGTCTTTCGGTTCTCACTGAGAGACGAAATGGTTCTGGGAAACCGGTTTAAGCCTTTTGAAATTCATGTCAGCTTATGATACACAACAGTACCCATAATTGGAGCGCGCAACGCTGGAATCTGTTGCCGTTGGTCGTCATCGCCGCTTTTGCCCATCTGCTCCAGGCATTGTCTCACGCACAAGTTCCTGCGAATGGATACAGCGATTTTGCCGCGTACTTGACGAACAAGCCGTGGGTTAAGGAGATGGTGGTGGATTTGAGCAGAAACCGTTACATGCCCTCTAACATTGAAGTACCCGCAGACCCGTTTTCAGGGTTTAGCACATGGAAAGGAGCGCTTCAGCCCGGAGGATTCTACTTTCAATGTATATCAAACACGCCCTGGACCGTCCGAAAAGGCTCCTCAGGCGTCGTGTTTGGAGAATCCTCTGAGGAGTTTTGGGAAGCCTCGTCTGGGGCTATTATGACGGCATCAAAGCGGCCAGAAAAGGGCGCATCCGAGAATAATGGTAGGGCGCAAGTATGCGGCCACTTCAAGAGGGAACTAACTGGCGTGCTTAACCTAGGTATAGAAGGCCTAGATAACAAGAATATTACCTGGACATCTCCGAAGGAATTCAACAGCCCTTTCCTAAACTCCTTTGGACGTGCTACAGAGAGCCGCATAAAAGTGACTGTCGAGTTATTCGACGGAGCTCTGCCAAAACGGTTGCGAAGCGTGGTGATGACTGGAAGGAACAAGACCCAGGAGTCGCAGATCACCTGCGAGTACTCGGCGCCAGTTCTTCCCCCGCGAAGGGTTGTCTTTCGCAAATCTGTAAATGGGCGATTTGTTGGTATCTTCACGAATATTATACAAGACATAGTGTTTGGAGTGATCTCGAATTCCGAGGTTGGCTTTTTGAGATCGGATTTTGTTTCTGACGAAGCAGCGGCCACGCGGCGCAGGATTGAAGAGAGAAACGGACAAACATACATTGTTCATTCGAACAGCGTCCAAGAGCTGGTTGATGACACAGCAACCACGGCCGCTCTACAGCAAAATATGCGAATCGGCTCCCTTCAATATCAGAGGTCTAGTCGCACGCGTATTGTGCGGCTAACATTTTTTGGCTTGATCGGCATTCTTCCCATACTCGCAGCAATAGCATATTGGAGGAAACGCAGGTCACATGTCTTGGAAAGAACCCTGAGAGAACGAAACACAGAAACAGAAAACACAAACAAAGAAAGGATCAAATGATAACGAATAGTGTGAGAGTTAAAGTCGCTGGTCTGGTTGTGGCCGGAACCTTAATAACAAGTTGCCTTCTTGGGCAGTGCTTGATTCAAACCTCTAAGGCTTGTCCCTCGACGATGGGTGGCTGTACGCTACTAGACGAGTATTATCAATACGTCGCGAAGGGCAGTCCGACTGGTTATTACGAGTTCGACGCCGTACTGCCGTTGAATTGTCCCTACCTTTGCCCTGATGGAACAACTCCATGGTATGGGTATACAATGCGCGGAAAGTATTCTTGCCCTGCCGAATGATCCTGAAGCCCCTTCTGCCAAGCCCTGCCCATATTGTTGAGTTAGCTGAATCGACGCAACATCTTGGGCGGCGGCTTGGCATTACCCCGGGCTGTTGGTCCATCTGTCCCGCTATTGAACAGTAGCTTGATTTCACCCGTGCCTTCTGGCAGGTCTGAAATTGTACTTCAACACTCTTGTCTCATGATCTGCTGGATGGTTGAGCAAAAGACCAGGTCGTGTGAGGTCCAAATCCGGCGCTGGAAAATGCTTACCTCATGATGCGGAGCACACTCAGATAGCGCATCCGTCACAGTGTGTAAGGTAGCGCGAACGACACTCAAGCGCTGGATTTCTTATAACACAATTCTTACCAGTCGCTAGGTCGCCTTCCACCTCAATGCAATCCTCTTTGCGGGTCAATAAAAGCTGGGAGTCGTCCGTGGGGGTTCTGCTGCACTTGTGCTTGTTCAAACTCGTGTACTGGGGATTATTGTTGGCTGCAGTATGCGCCGCCGGTTCGTATGAGTTTTTTGACACATTGAAATGGCCAACCAAACGCCCTGCAACATTTGAATCTCACTTCCTACCATTCGATGGGGCCTATTACGCAAGCATTAGTGAAGCAGGCTATCGTCCCGGAGAACAGGCTAATGCCTTTTATCCCCTGTGGCCATTTACAATCAGGCTAGCATCTGCGGGAGGCGCCACCAATCGTTGCGTCGTGGCTTTGCTTCTGGCCAACTTATTCTCGCTGGGCGCGTGGGCGCTTTTTTACAGTTGCGTTATGACTCGCTACGGCGCCCGGGTAGCAAAATGGTCACTTTTATGGCTGCTTTTGTTCCCTGGGTCTCTGTTTTACCAGCTTGCCTATAGCGAAAGTTTGTTCTTCCTGTTATTAGTTGCTCTGTGGTATGCGCTGGAGACAAATGGAAGAACGCTGATCTGTGTTCTCGGGTTTTTGTTGCCACTGACGCGAGCGGTTGGCATTTTCTGCATAATCCCGATGGCCTGGTACGTTGTTCGGAGCAACCTGTCGCGCAAAGCGGGGGAACGGGCTAGCGAATCAGGTGCTTTGGCTAATGCAGTTGCCCTCTTTTACCGCGCGACAAGGCGCGAGACAGGCAGTTTTTGCGCGAACGGGATAGGTAGGAGTTCTGAGTGGCCGGATTGGCGCTCCACGCCTATGGTTTGGTGGGTCTTGCTGTTTCCATTTTTCGGTTGGGGGTGTTACTTTCTCGTGATGTTTGCATACACAGGCAACCCGTTCGAAGGATTTGCTGCGCAAAGCTTCTGGGGTGTGCATGCTATCAATCATATTTGGGATATTCCCAGATTCGTGCAAGAATTGTTTTTGCCCACGAATTGGCACGGCTTCACTGGTTCTCTCCTCGATAGGACAGTGTTCATGCTGCTGGTATGTTTACTCCCAATTATGTGGAGATTAGACAAGAGCTTAATCATCTGGACTTTGGCAATTGGCGTATTGCCGGCGATGAGTGGAACATTCACTTCCTTCGTTCGCTTCGCGTCGGTTGTCTTTCCTCTTTTTATCGCACTTGCTGTGTTCTTTGAGCGAAATGAGCGCAGGTGGCTACGATATGGTCTGCTAATTTGTTTTGCTTGTATACAAGTCGCACTCATTTGGCGGTATAGTAACTTCCAATGGGCAGGATGACTTGTCTGCACCAACACCGACCTATTCTAATCACGAGAGCGGACACGTTTGCCACGAAGGCTCAATTTGAGCGACCGAATCAGCGGTTGTGATTTCAACTAGCACTGATACTCGTGTTGATGGATCGTCATGAGGTGTGATATTGGAGTCGCGTTGCGCACATTCAACGCTCTGGAAGAAAAAGAAACAAAACAAATGAAAACAATGACAGGCTGGTTTGCTGTGGTTATGGTAGGAGTCATGGCAGCAGTGGCCGCTCCGCCAACATACGTTCACTGTGTAGGTGATGAAGATGGTGTTTGTACAACAGCATGTAGTGGAAAATCTTGTGCCTCTGGAAGCGAGGCGATTTTCCGTTGTTCATGCTGTACCACGTTAGCTCACACGACCACCCA
>JBAXTC010000561.1:0-5422 GCA_037130375.1 Verrucomicrobiota bacterium
CTTGACATCGAACGCAGGCGCAAGACATTGGCGCCAGCTCGCTCTGTTGGCGAGCATCATCCTCGCCACTGCCGGCTGTGAGACGGTTCACGATTACAGTCTGACCTACAAACTCTGGGACACCGAGGACTTCCGCCGTTGGAGCGAGCCAGCGCCCAATCCGAATCTGGCTTTGTTTGAAACCCAAGACCATAGCGACGTCCTGGCATATTACGATGCCTTCAGCGAGAAACACTCCGTTGTCAAACGCCAAGCCTACTCTCTCCGTTCAAATCGAGCGCAGGTTGCCGCGGGCAAGAAACCGGCCCTGCTTAATCCGGGCGTGCCCGAAGGCGCGAACCCCATCCCGGTGTTGGATCCCAAGTTAGCTGGCACCAATCCGCCACCACAGTTGAACCAATACGCGATAACGGCCAAGAAGGGTCGGGAATTTGTCCTGCACCAGCCCGCAAACTCGGAGGAGACTTTCCAGTTGCCGGTTTATGCCGAGAGTTCTGGCACCTTCACCCGCGTCGTGTTGACGCCGTTTGCGGTCGTTGGAGACACCGTGATGGTTGGTGCAGTGGCGAGTGTGGGGTTCATTATCGCGGCGTGCATGGGCGGGGCAGGTGTCAATGGGCCCTAAAATTGTTCCGCTGTCATTACGATACCTTCGAATGGCAGTGCCGTATTGTCGTCCAAGATCCACACCTGCGGCTTGGAAACCCTGCTGCAATTCATTTCATGTCTCGGATGCCTATTCGCATTCCCAAATCGCGGCTTGCTGACACCTCGGTTATGCTCCATTCCTTGTCGCGGCTCATGAATTAGACACCCTATGCGCACTCCTCATTCAGAAACCCGGCGAGGCTCCCGCCTCCTTCGCGGCCTCGCTGCCCTCATACTGCTCGGCTCGCCGGTTGCGGGCCCGGCTGCGGCACCGAGGGTGAAGGCAACGCTCAATGGCGCTGATCTGGAGTTCGGCGGCGACACCGGCGCGCTGCTCACCCGCGCAGCGCCCAGTACCTGCGGGCGCCCAGAAAGCAATTTCCTATCAGTAGTAGCGCGGACGCGCTGGGGCGCCGGCGTCGCTCAGTTCTGTCGGTAGTCGCCACTTCACGCGTTATGAGTCACCCTTGGCTTGAGATTCCGATTGCCGATTACGAAGCGCACATGGCGCTGTCATCTGTCGGTCAGGCGCAGCTGCTCAGCACCACGCTCCAGCGAACCGTTGCGGAGTTTCAGCCTCTCTCGTTGGCAGTCCTCGGCGTCGCGGGTGGCAACGGTTTGGATGCCGTCGAGCGCGCCCTAGTCCACCGTGTGGTCGCCCTCGACTTCAACGCTGATTACCTTGCTCTTTGCTCCCGGCGTTATGCGTCGGCTTTTGACGCGTTCGAGCCAGTCTTGCATGACTTATCGCACGGGCCACCCGCCATTGCTCCGGTCGAGTGCGTCTTTGCGGGGCTCGTGTTGGAATATCTTCGCGTCGAGTCTTTCTGCGATTACTTGGCATCCTTGCTTACTCCCGCCGGCAGTTTCGTCGCGCTGTTGCAGTTGCCATCTCCGACACTCCCGGAGATTAGCCCTTCTCCTTTCCGCAGTCTCACACGCCTTGAATCCGCGTTCCGTTTTGTTGAGCCGTCACGCCTGCACGATTGTCTTTCGGCTCACGGCTTCTCGCGTATCGCCGCTGACCAATACGACCTCGAGTACGGCAAGTCGTTTCACTATGCCTCCTACCGAGTCCCGAACGCGGCTTAACTGTTGCGTGGAGCGGACGGGGACCAGCCGTTAAGCTCACCCACGATTCGGGCGTCAGGGCCGGCTGGTCTCCGCCGCTCACGCACGTCGTCAAGTTTCTCCCCCTGCGCATTCGGGTTCCCTTATTGCCCACTTGACACAAGCCCTTAGGTATGCTTGCGGGTAAGATGCTGTTGCTGGCCTCAGGCCGCCTGCAATGTCCGGCTATGTTCTCTGCCAGGCGGCTCGGCTGCGATAGATGAGAGTCAGTTCCTCCGTTATGAGTATCCTCGACATCCCGCAATCAGGGAAACGCGGCCTCTCTGTCTCGATGGGTGGCCGCTACGGCCAGGTGAACCGTGCGCTCGTCATCCCGAGCAAACCCCGAACCGCCGCGCAGCTCAACGTCCGGCAGCTCATGTCCATCCAAGCCGCCGCCTGGCGCGCGCTGACCCAGGCGCAACGGGCGGCCTGGATCGCTACCGCGGCCTTGGCGAAGTCCCGGAGTCAGCTTGGCCAGAGCGGCCCGCTGACGGGCAGCCAGTTGTTCGTGAAGGTCAACCTCAATCTCACCCTGTTCGGGCAGCCCGCCGTTGTCAAGCCGCCCGCTCAGCCCGTGTTCCCGACGCTGGCGCCGCAAAATCTAGTCATCACGAACGCGGGGGGGGGCGTCATCGCGATCCAACTGACCTGTCTGATCGACCCGGGCGAAAACACCATCGTGCGCGCCGCGGACCCGCAGAGCGCGGGTCGTCAGGTCTGCAATGACTTCCGCATCCTGGGCGTCTGCCCGGCACCGGTGCTGGGCGCCTCGGACATGACCACGCTCTACAACGCCCGCTTCGGCCTGCCGGCCGCGGGGAGCAAGGTGTTCGTGCGGTGCAACCAGTTCGTGGACGGCTACGAGGACTTGCCGCACGAGTTCTACGCGATCGTGCCGGCTTCAGCGTAAGCGAAGCCTCGGCCGACCTCCCTCTGCGGAGGGGGCTTTGCTGGCGTCCAAAGACCGCCCACGACACTCGGAATCCGGAACGAGCACCGACATCACCCGCGCAGCGCCCAGTACCTGCGGGCGCCCAGAAAGCAATTTCCTATCAGTTCTGTTTGGCGGACCCCGATCGGCTACAACCCTACGGGACAGAAGGTTTATTACTTTATCTTCAGCGTTTTTACGGAACGATGGAAAGGGATCAAAAACCACTTGTATGCGATGGGAGCTGTCCCGGTGTTCAAAGGCGGCCAAAAGGACATGCCGTTTCTCCCGCTGATCTGGGTCAGTTACGGAATGGCCCCAACCAATTCCACCTATCTGGGATCGGGGACCAACCGCGGCATGTATGCTGCCCCCGGCATCCCCGACGCGCTCGTGCCCATGCTCAACGCTGATGGTGACATGCCCGCACTTTTTCTCGGCGATCCGCATTTGCCCTGGGGAAATGCCTCTACCTTTTTCATGGGGGCTGCCGTTGACCAGGACAACCCTCCGGAGACTGGCCAGCCTGATATGGTGACCAGGCTGGTTTCGTGGTGTCCCACCAACATCGTGCTTGAGACCGTACCGACTAAAACGAACTATTTCTACGGCATCGCGGTTGAATCGACGACGAACTTGGCACGCCCGCGCTGGCTGGATGTCGCCAATTCCGGTTGGAACACAACCCCACCCGTCGGTAGCAACTATCAGTTCTCGGTGCCCATCCCCCCCGGCCAGACGCAGCGGTTCTTCGGAATCCGCGATTGCAGTTGGAGCGGGATGTATTTGTTTGAAGCGGGGTATCCCGGACTGCAGGACTGGGGCAACACCACCAACGGGTTGTTTCCCGCCCCCACGAATTTCGCCATCCCAACGCCCATTCGCCCAACCAACATCTTGCATACGCCCTATACCGGCCCAGGACCAGTGGTGGCCGCCGCGCAGCCTCTCTCCTTCCAGCCCAAGGTTTCGCTGTCCGATGCGTTGGCTTCGCTTCAGTACTCGCCTGCCGAGGCGCAAGCCTCCTTTGCCAAGTCCTCCGCCCAATCTTCATTCATGGCGGCAAGCGCCCCGGCGGCAGACGATGGGGAGCTATCCTTTGATCACGATGGGCGGGTGGTGCTGTGGCGGAGCAAGACCGCGACGAAGACAAGGAACGCTAGTTCCAAGGCATCTATTCCCCCGGACCAACTACGCGCCAAGGACCCGGCCGGGTTCTATGCTCCGTATGCCTCGGCCGACCGGTTCATTGCGCAGTTTAGCAACCATTTTGGGGGAGCGAATCCAATGAGCGGATTTCGCGCCCAGATCGCGGAGCGCGACGGTCTGGGGATGAGTCATGTGCGTTACCGGCAATCCTTCGAGGGCTTGCCGGTGTTTGGCACCGAGTTGGTGGTGCATGTGGATGCTAATGGACAGGTGACCACCGCCAACGGCCTGGCCGCCAAAGATCCCGCCGTGTCGGTTACGCCGACGGCAGACCTCAATCAAGCCCGGGAGACCGCCCTTAGCCTGTGGCGACAACAAGCGGGAAGCCAGGTCGGCGGGAGGGTTGTTCTGGAAGAACTGGAGGTGTTTTGCCCCCGGCTTTTCCTGTGCGATTCGACTCCCGAATTTTCCGCCACGGATGTGGCGGGTGGGGCAAACCGGCCCAACATGCCGGAGAACGATGTGGTGCCGGGGCAACCGACCGGCTGGGTGAACTCGGATTACCTGACCTGGCGCATTCGGGTGGCCGGCGAGCCGGGTGAACCGGACCTCACCTATTTTGTGGATGCCCATAACGGCAAGCCCCGTTGGGTCCTTTCCAACCGCATGCGCCTCACCAACCGGCAAATCTACTAAGCGAACAGTGGGACGAACCCCGCGTCCGCCACGCTCGCCCGCTCGGAGGGGCAGCCACCGACCGGCATCAGCTATGTGGACAACTGGTATGACGGGTTTGGTCGCTTTAACGACTTCCTCAAGACTGTGTTTGGCCGCGACGGAGCGAACGGAATGGGCGGTTTGAACGTGGCCGACGGCGGTCTGAAAGCCATCGTTGGCCTCGGGGCCGCGCGCTTCACCCCGGACCTGGGGGGATCCATGTATTACTCACCCAGCCAGTCCTCGGACACGCGTATCGAGACCACCACGGAATGGGCGGATCTCAAAAGCCTGGCCCACGAGTACACCCACGGGCTGGAGTATTTCACGCACCCGCCCTCGGGCATGACTTACCAAAACCAGCCCGGGGCGCTCATGGAAAGCACCGCGAACATCCTGGCGGAATACTTCCAGAAGCACCTCACGGGCACGAACGACTGGTGGATAACCTCCACCAACTTCATGCATGGCAGCAATGAGTACTTCCAGGGGTTCCAAGTCCTGATGAGCGACCCCTGGCAGGACGGCACTCTTTATCGATGTCGCTCACTGAAATCAAGCCGGGTTTGCTCACGAAAACTGAGCCAGCCTGGAGGGGGTGGCTCAGCAATAATGAGCAGACATCAGGCGCAGGCGCTGGGACGCCTATTAAAGGGGTTGGCTCCTGTTCATGCGCTTGAACACCGTGAAGACCTACTTGGAAAGGAAAAATGACTCTTAACGAATGGCTCACTTTAAGTGAGCGCAGGTGGTCCTATTCTCGTGAGCGCCATCTCACAGCCTCTTCATGCACTGGCGCTCCCATCACGCAAAGCCTCAGCATCAATCCCTGACCGATTTCCAATCCGCTATGGGCGAAGACAA
>JBAXTC010000562.1:0-5421 GCA_037130375.1 Verrucomicrobiota bacterium
CCTAAAAGGAACTCTATGACAGAACAGATGAAAAAATGCTGGAACGGTTGGGTGTGCGGCGGACTTCTCCTGTTGGGAGTCGTGTCATGTTCCACCCCAAACGAACACCACCGCGCAATCGAATTGTTTAACGGAAAAGACCTTGTTGGCTGGCAGCAGGTGCTGGCGGAGCCGGAGGTCAAAATGAGTCAGGTTTGGAGCGTCCAAAACGGGGTCCTGACCTGCCAGGGCAAACCCCTCGGGGCCCTGTATCGCGGCCCGGCAGTGTCCAACTTCCGACTGGTGGTGGAATACCGCTGGCCGCCCGGCAGTGAGCCGGGCAATAGCGGCATCTTTTCCCGCATCGGTGAACCGCTCAAACCTCTCCCCTGTGCCATCGAGGTCCAACTGAAACACGGCAGTGCAGGGGATGTTCTCGGCCTCCAGGGCAAACCCATCGCCAACGGCCAGCCCCGCTTTTTTGAAGTCAAAAAACATGCCGTGGCCGGTGACATCGCCGGCGTCCAGAAAACGCTCGATGCTGAAAACCCTCCAGGCGAATGGAACCGAGTCGAAATCCTGGCCCAAGGCGCCAGCTACCAGGTCCACATCAACGGCAAATTGGTCAACGAAGCCGACGGAGTCGATCTTACCTCGGGACCGGTCGGAATCCAATCCGAGGGCGGAGTCGTCCAGTTCCGCCGCGTCACCTTGACTCCCTTGGACTGACTGTTGAAGCTTCCCCCGGTATGAAAAAGCCGTTCGCTTTGGCTTTCATTCCTCTCTGGGCTCTCTGCTGCTGCAATGCAGCTTACTCCCAGTCCGCCGCGAGATTCCCGGGCACGGTCCCTCCATTAACCTCATTTGGTCTCTCTATCCCGCTGCACCACTCTGGCTTGCGCCCCGCCGGTCCTTCCCCCATATCCATCGCTTACACTAACTCCCCCGACAGAACCTCAACCCCGGGCGTGGAGTTGGCCCAGACGATTTCTTTGATTACCGGCGTAGCCATATCGCCCTTGCTGGGCGCCGGCACGGTCGGGGCCTGGAAGTATTTTCAAGCCAATACTCCCCGCCAGAGGGCAAGGCTTCCCTGGTTCGCGCAGCCATGGTTTTGGATTCCCGCCCTGCTCATCGTAACGGCATGTTTCCTCAAGGATACAATCGGCATCGCTGTGCCGAAGCTCCTCAAGAAACCCCTCGACGCCGCTGAGGTCGTCGAACACAAAATCAGCGGGCTGATCGCCACCGGTGCGTTCGTGCCCCTGGTTGCGTCAGTATTTCAACAGCCGGATATTCAGCCAGCCGTCCTGGCCGGGACCGGCTTCCTCGCCGCTATCGACCTTTCCTGGCTTGGCAACGCCATCATGGTGTCGCTCATGATGATTACCTTCTTCATCGTTTGCGTTGCCTCCAGCACCCTCAACATCCTCATCCTCCTCAGCCCATTCCGACTCGTCGATCTGGCGCTCAAAACCTTCCGCCTCTTCCTCCTCTCCACAGTTGCGGCGACGGCGTTCGCCAACCCGTGGCTTGGCGCCGCCTGGGCCTTCGTCATTATTGTCCTCGCCTGGTTCATCGCCGGTTGGTCCTTCCGATTGTCGCACTTCGGTTTGGTCTTCATCTGGGATTTCGCCACGCGACGGAGCAAGCGCTTTGCTCCCGACACAATCGCGAACCGGGTATTCCTGGCCCGCAAATTCAATAAAGTGCCGGCCCGCAGTTACGGAACTCTGCTGCGCCACAAGAATGGCAGCCTCGTCCTGGAATACCGCCCTTGGCTGATTCTGCCCAAACGCACTCTCACTTTACCTCCAGGCAAATACGCCGTCGCCAAGGGGTTGTTGTATTCCGAAATCGTCAGGGTCGAAGGCGATAGTCTCGAATCAACCATCCTCTTGCCGCCGCGTTACAGATCGCACGAACAGGAACTCGTTCTAGTTTACGGATTCGCCGATGTCCGCGATGCTGGCGCCCGCGCCGCTTTGCTTTGGCTGCTGGACCTTGTGGGGTTCAGGCTCAGGCCCCAACAGATGCCTCCCCCGTAGCGATCCTCCGGACTTTCCGCCACAACCTGCAAATCATTCGCCCCAGCTTCCGTGTTCTGATAGCCACGCCGTGTTTTCCATGCGCAGGTCAGCATTGCATTCTACGGCAGGTTCCGGTTATACCCTGCGCATGCAACAAATCGCTCTGGCAGTTGGCCTCAAAACCGGCGTGTCCCGCCGACGCTTCCTTGTCACCGCCGGCGCAGTCGCCTCCTTCATGGCCCTTCCGCGCCACGTGCTGGGCGGAGCCGGCCAATCCTCCCCCAACAGCAAGCTGAACATCGCCGGCGTCGGCATCGGCGGCCAGGGCGCCTCCGACCTCGAACAGGTCAATACCCAAAACATCGTCGCCTTGTGCGATGTGGACCAGGACTACGCCGCCAAGACTTTCAAAAAGTATCCCGCCGCAAAACAGTATATGGACTTCCGGCAGATGCTCGACAAGGAGAAGAATATCGACGCCGTCGTTGTTGGCACCCCTGACCATACGCACGCCATTGTTTCCATCACTGCAATCAAAATGGGCAAACATGTCTATTGCGAAAAACCCTTGACACGCACCGTTTATGAAGCAAGGACGTTGGCCAAAGCGGCCCGCGCGGCCAACCTCGCCACCCAGATGGGCAACCAGGGCATGGCCTTCGAGGGCAACCGGCTCATCAATGAATGGCTCGCCGATGGCGCCATCGGGCCTGTGCGCGAAGTCCATGTGTGGTCAGATCGCCCTACGCACCGGGGCAAAATGCCGCTCTGGTGGGCCCAAGGCATCGAGCGCCCAAAAGATACCCCGTCCGTCCCCGACTCCCTCGATTGGGACTTGTGGCTCGGCCCAGCCCCCTTGCGGCCCTACCATCCCGCTTACGCACCCTTCCGCTGGCGCGGTTGGTGGGACTTTGGCTCGGGCGGGTTGGGCGACATGGGCATCCACAACCTGGCCCCGGTGTTCTCCGCGCTGAACCTCGGCGCCCCCGTGTCGGTTCAGGCCAGCTCCTCGCCTGTGTTCCCCGAAACAGTCCCTTTGGCCGCGATTGTCCACTACCAGTTCCCCGCTCGAGCCGGCCTCCCGCCCGTCAAATTGCACTGGTACGATGGCGGCCTGCTGCCCGAACGACCGGCAGAACTCGAGGAAAATCTCGAGTTGAATCCCGAAGACGGCATCATCTTCGTGGGCGACAATGGCAAAATGCTCGTCACTGGCTGGGGTGGCGAACATCCGCGGCTGCTCCCGGATGCCCGCAATAAAGAATATAAACGCCCACCCAAATCGTTGCCGCGCTCCATCGGGCATCACAATGAATGGCTCGAAGCCTGCAAGACCGGCTCGACCACACGATCCAGCTTCGACTTCGCCGGGCCGCTCACCGAGGCCGTCCTCTTGGGCAGTCTCTGCGTTCGCAACGGAGGCCAAAAGTTGATCTGGGACACCGAGACTCTCAAAATCACGAATGACCCGGACGCCAACAAGCTGCTCCATTATGAATACCGGAAGGGCTGGAGCTTGTGAGCCGCAAGGTCAAAATCGGCCTGGTCGGCTCCGGGTTCATTTCGACCATCCACGCCGAAGCGCTCAAACAATGTGCCGATGCCGAGTTGTTGGCCGTGGCTTCCCACACCCCAGGCAAAGCCGAGGCATTTGCCCGTAAGCACGCCATTTCCCATCATTTTACCGACTATCACCGCTTGCTGGACTTGCCGGAAATCGATCTCATCGTCGTCGGTGTTCCCAACGACCTCCACTGCCAGGTGACCCTCGCCGCCGCCGCCGCCGGGAAGCATATCGTGCTCGAAAAACCGATGTGTCTGAACCTCGCCGAGGCCAGCCGGATGCTTGCCGCCTGCCATCAGGCGAAGGTCCATTTGATGTATGCCGAGGAATTGTGTTTCGCGCCAAAATATGTCCGGCTCAAACAGCTTCTGGATGGCGGCGCCCTCGGCCAACCCGTGCTGATCAAACATTCCGAGAAACATGACGGCCCTCACGCTCCCCATTTTTGGGACGTGAACCGCGCCGGTGGCGGCGTCACGATGGACATGGGTTGCCACGCCATCGAGTTCTTTCGCTGGATGCTGGGTCGCCCGCAAATCACCTCGGTCTATGCCCAAATGGGCACCCACGTCCATGCCGGCAAGACCCGCGGAGACGACAACGCCATCCTCATCCTGGAATTTGCCAACGGCGTTATCGGTGTGGCCGAAGAAAGTTGGACCAAGCTCGGCGGCATGGACGACCGCGCCGAGGTGCATGGCTCCAAGGGCGTCGCTTATGCCGATCTCCTCCACGGCAATGCCATCGTCGCTTACAGCGCCAATGGCTACGACTACGCGGTCGAAAAGGCGGGCTCCACCGTCGGTTGGTCCTTCCCCATCTACGAGGAAATCTGGAACTACGGCTTCGTCCAGGAAATGGCCCACTTCGTCGATTGCGTGAAACACCATAAGCAACCACTCGTCACTGGCGAAGATGCCCGCGCGGTCTTGGAAGCTTTGTTTGCCGCTTACGAGTCCGCAGGCTCCGGTAGAAAAATCAGCCTGCCATTCAAAACCGACGCCGCCAAACCGTTCGATTTGTGGCAGCCAAAATCGATTAACAGCGAAAACCCTCAGGCATGACAATTCACTTGCAAGTCCATTACAGATGAACATAGATTCTAACTGATCGACATGCCCAACCCCTCTTCCAATCCCAATCCCAATCGCAAAAGTAAAGCCACCATCCTCGTCGTCGATGACCAGCCCATCTTCCGCGAGGGCCTGACCCAGCTCATCAACCGCCAGCCCGATATGTTGGTCTGCGGCGACGTTGGCAACGCTGCCTCAGCGGCGCAGGTCTTGGAAACACGCCGCCCGGACCTCGTCCTCCTGGACTTGCGCCTCGGCAATGGCGACGTTTTCGAGCTCATCAAGGGCTGGAAAACCCGCTTCCCCGATCTGCGCGTCCTCATCCTCTCCGCCCACGACGAGGCCCTCTATGCCGAACGGGTTCTCCGCGCCGGAGCTGCCGGCTACGCCATGAAAGCCGAATCCTCCGAGGATACCATCGCCGCCATCCGCGCCGTCCTGGCCGGAGAAATGTACGTCAGCCGCAAAATCGCCTCGCGCCTCCTGCATCATCTCATCCAAAGTAAACCCGTGGTCCGCGACGCCCGAATCGAGGCCCTCTCCGACCGCGAACTGCAAGTCTTCTGGATGCTCGGCACCGGTTTGGGCAGCCGCGAAATTGCAGACAAACTGCGCCTCAGCATCAAGACCATCGAAACCTACCGCGAAAATATCAAACACAAACTGGCCCTGCGAAACGCCGCCGAACTCATCCGCTTCGCCACCCAGTGGTCCCAGACCTCAGCCTCCAAAGACCCGGATGGCCCGCCGCCCGCCTGATCCCCCACCAAATCCC
>JBAXTC010000563.1:0-5402 GCA_037130375.1 Verrucomicrobiota bacterium
TTTTGGTCTGAAAGGTCCGACTACCTCAAGCCGCACGGCACAACTCTTGGCTGGCTATCGGCATCTGCGGCAAGCGGGCCATCACCCACAGATTGTGAGTTAGCACTGCCCAACTCACCGCCAGAGCGCGATGGCCAAAACCTTTGGCCCGTAACGGTCTTCCTAAAAGGTTGTTCTTGAAAATGCTGATCCGACCTTCGGTCTGCGACCGCCGCTTCTGTAGCACCACAAAGTACGGTTCGGTCATCCGGGCACCCAGATTCTCGGGCGAGCGCGGACATATCCCATTGAAGATTTTCTTGCGGCCCAGCCACCGCCGGTTGGCCGCACTGTCAAAGCCCCGGTCGGTCCCCAGCCCTTTGAGCTTTTGTTTGAGTCCCTTTTCGATTCGTTGCACGCAAGGCTTGACCAGGCTCGGATCGGATGGCACGCGGTCGGCAAAGAGTTCCCAGTCCAGAATCAATCCCTGCACGCTCTCGGCCAAGAGCAGGTTGTTGCCAAACTCCACATCGGCACCGGCCTTATGCCGCACCACGACCTGAACGTCCGGCTCGTACAGGCTGAGTATTTTGTCTTCGTTCTTCACCAGGCGCTCACCAATAATCCGCTCATGGGCTTGGTGCAGAGCGGCGGGCAACTGGCTCAAGACATTGTCCAAGCGCTTCAACACCTGCTCGGCTTGGGGGCGGCTCCAGTCTGTTTTCTCCCATTGCTCGTCGAGCAAGGCGCGGTAGCGTTGGGCGTGGGCGCGCACCACCTGGGTGAGGCGTTTCATTTCTCGCAGCACCAGTTTGCGTTGCTTTTTGCTGTCCGTCCGGCGGGTGCTGTGGGTCATTTTAATGCACAGTTGATTCATCCGGGTGATGAATTTGGCTGGCTGGGCCATCCGATGGGTGAGGCCATGCTGGCGAATCAACTCCACGGATTGCATGAGCGTGCGCGTCGCGTCACGCAAGAGCACCCAGTCCACTGGGAAATGGATGTCGGCCTTGATGCAGGTGCAGTCCACAAAAGCGGTCTCCAGGTCCAAGGGCTCGGCGAGTTGCAAGACGGGGGCCTGATCGCGCCCTTGGCAGAGCAGTTGTTCAATGAACCGACGCATCTGTTCTTCGGGCAGCCAGGTTTCGTAGCGCTGCAAGGTGCTTTTGCTGGGCACCCTTACTTTGTCCAGTTGGCTCAAGCCGCAGAACCATTGCAGGAGGGGGCTGTCGGCCAGCCGGACGGCTAGTTTGCGGTAACCCAGTTGCAAGAGGGTGTGGACGATATTGCAGCGGAGGGCGTGGTGGGAGTGGTCTTGAAATTTGAGTTATTGCCTGGGCGTAATGTTTGAAGCATCGGGTTGCTTTTTGGCCAGCCAGTGGTTCACGCTGGCGGTGATGAACTGGGTTTCCACGCGGCTGGTCAGCAGCAAGGAATCGATGCGTCGGAGCTGGCGTTCAAACTCCAGGTAATCGACATTCCCCTCGATGGTGGGCAGACGGAGCGGGAGCGGTTGGGGGAAAGGAATCAGATTGCACATGGGCGTAAGATGGATTATACACCGTCTTATGGCAAGTAAAAATAACCAGAAACAACAAATGAAGACCACCTATCCACTGAGGGTTCAAGCCAGCCGCTCCCAAGGGCAACAGCCGCGATTGTATGTGAGTTTCCCGCTGGCGCTGGCGGCGGCGATCGGCTTGGAACCCGGCCAAACGGTCCAGTGGGAATTACTCGACCGGGGCGAGTTACACTTAGTCCGCCCGACGACACCCCCGACCACCACCAAACGACGGGCGGCTAAACCTTAACCGGCAGCGCGTTATAAGGGCCCGTTTTTGCCTCAGACCGGGGTTTTCAACCCTTTTGTACCGGCGGAAAACCAAGAACAGTTCGATGGTTCAAGGGCGTCCTGCTATCGGGACTGCCCCTAATTATGAATTACGTCCGCAACTGTGCTGGCCACGATCTTGGTCTCCTCGGGTTCCGCGTAGGGGCTCCTCCCCTCAGATTCCGTGCTCCGGCGCCGGTCCCTCCGGTTTACGGACTCGCCACGCCCCTCTGTCGGTCTGATGGGGTTGCTTCGCTGGGGCGGCGTGGAGTGCGTGGCGAATGTGGATTGGGATTTTCTGGCGGGCTAAGCGAGTAAGGACGCCGGCGCTCAAAGTGATGCCATCTGACCTGGATACTCGTCCCCGCCTTCGGGCTGACCTAACAATGGACAGTTAGTTTCTCCACTCCGCTCGATCCAGACCGAATCCCGGAGTTGGCTCGTAGCGCGCTCTCCGACGATCTGAACGCATTCAAAGCACCCATGATGTCCGAGTGGTTTTGCTGCTCTGGAGGTGGCCAGATTGACATCTATCGAAGGATGAACACCGGGGCCCTGTTTGCTTTCGCGCGGGATGGCTTCCCACCTTTAGCTGAAATCACGGTGCTGCCCCTCGCGGAAGGCGCGGCTTTGACGGACGCTGCATTGGATCTGGAGTATCGCTCCGGCGTTCTCGATTTGTATTCTGCAAAGAAGGAAAGCACGGTCTCAAAATGTGCCCTCATGCGCGATGCGGTCAAGCGTCCTTTCGCCCGCCTGGATGGCGATTACAGCCGACCCTTCGGCGCGCCGACCCCGAATCCCTTCTTGTCCCGGATACGAAGCGTGCATGGCAGGCGGCAGCGAAGAACGAGACCCTTGCAAAGCAGGGCTTTATCGCTTGCGCCCTGGAAAGATATCGCCTTGTCCACGGCGCGTATCCGGTGACTTTGCAGGCGCTGGTTCCGGAGTGCGTCAAGAGCCTTCCTCATGACATTATTACCGGCCAACAGCCGCGCTACCTGCGGACGGACGACGGGAAATTCCTGCTCTACTCCGTCGGCTGGAATCAAACCGACGACGGCGGTGTCGTTGCGAGCCAAAACAATGGGGCAACCGATCTTGCCAGCGGCGATTGGGTGTGGCCGCAGTTTGTTAATTGAGACTCATCCAAACCACGACGGCAGTGGGAGACAAAGCCTCAAGACGCTATGACGCCAATTTGGGAACAATTACGATCAGAAAGAAGTTCGCAACTGGGAAGCTCGATGGACGGGTGTGCTGGTGGTATCGGTTCGCTCAGCGGCAGTCATAGAATATCGTCGCACCGGATGGGCTTCGTCTCTCATACCACCGGCCAACTGTGGCTGGAGCCTGGATGATCGGAGGCGCGGGTCCCCTGTATGGTTGGACCCGCTGGGCGTGCTGTGCGCGATATTCACGGATGGTCACGCCCAGGATCCGGCCCAGGACGGCGGCCCTGGTGATGGTTGCGAGGAAGTTCATACGGTTGCTGGTAGAAAGTTTACCGTCGCCGCTTGCTGTTGCGAGTGGGTCTGCCTCAAATGGCCGTAGGTCTTCATCGCCAAAGTCCCGCCATCTCTGTGACCAAGCCACCGGCTCACCGTTGGAATGTCCACCCCCGATTCAATGCACCGCGTGGCGAACAGGTGCCGCAGGTCATGGTGGCTGAGGTGCGAGATTTTCATGTCAGCGCACGTGCTGGTGAGCACAGTCTGGATGCTCAGCGTTGGCAGCACCTTGTCGGTCGGTTTCGCGTCCGGATACTGCGCCCGTATTTTCTCCAACAGCTCGCGCAGTTGAGGAAAGAGCGGGATGAAATACGCTCCTCTCTTGGCCTTGCGGAAGTCTAGCCGCCCCTCGGACCACTTCACGTCCTCCCACAGCACGTGAACCGCAGAGTCGATTCGCGCTCCAGAAAAGAGCAGGAAATCAAACAGCCAGCCCCCGAGGGTCCCCCTTTTCTGGCATCGCAGGTGAAGCTCTATCCGCAAAGCCTCTACCTGCTTCGGCTCCGGCAGTGTGATCTGCACGTGCGACACCTTAACGAACGTCAACCCCTTCGCAGCCTTGTCCCAGGTATCCGCCAGCATGCACTTCTTCCGCACTGCGAGGACCCCGATTTCGCGGAGCACGGTAACCGCTCCGTTGGTCCGCGTTGCGGAGTAGTTCTTCCTGTGCTTGATCAGCCACGCGGCCAACATGTCCTCGGTCAGATTCTCCAGCTTCTCCGCGTTGAACCCAGGCCATGTTCCCGGATGGGGTGCAACACCAAGGGACTGCCACCCCCGGATGCTGTCGAGCAACTCCACCTTGTAGGCGATGGTGCTCTTGGTGATGGCGTCCTTCAACGCTTCGCCGTCCAAGCACGCAAGCCATTGCTCCACCATGCTCCCAAGCGTTCTGCCTCCCTCCGTGTCAGATCGCTTGAACGTGATTAGCCAATCTCGTAGTGCGACTCTGGCCACCTCGGATGATTTTGTTTCAAACGACTTGCGAAAGCTCTTGCCAGCAACCTTGACCCTTCCGTAATATGTGCCAGTTTCCTTGAGCAGGAACAGGTTAGGTATTCGGGTTGCGGCCCAGGTCTGCGTTCGTTTAGCGTCAGTGCTCATATGTTGACGGTATAATGAAATTGTGGAAGGGTGTCAACAGCGGGGTTCAACAGAAACCCGCAAAAGTAGAGCAAGTGCCAGTAAACATTGGGTTGGAGAGATGGCCGAGTGGCTGAAGGCGGCGGTTTGCTAAACCGTTGTACGGTCAAAAGCCGTACCGGGGGTTCGAATCCCCCTCTCTCCGCCATTCTAGTAAACCCCAATAGAATCAAGGTATTTGTGAGATTTGTTCGGTTTGGAAAGAATAGTCATAACACAAAGTCATAACGCGTCCAAATTTATCATTCCCGTTTAGGGCCGTTCAAAGCTGTCACGAGAGGGAGAATTGAGAGCCTGGATTTGAGCCAGACATCGACCAGAATCAAGAATCCAAAGGCCGTGACCAATCCACAATCCCACGGCAATTCCCCCGCTCCACCCGCATTCAACGCCAACCTGAAAAGCACCGGGATCATCTGAAGATCGGCATGTGTTTCCGGGGGGGTGTCAGCATCCCGGCCACCCAATAAAAACGCGTCCTGGGTCAACTGGGGAAGAAGTTTTGACGCGGTGAGCCTCTGAATTTCGACCGCACAGCCATTTCCCCACCCCTCAGTTTTCATTCCCGTTCAAGGCCGTTCAAGGCTGTCAGAAAACACCAAACTGAGACCAGGACACGCAAGTTGGACCAAATTCTCAGCCCTGACCATCCCACCCCCACAGCTAAAAAAAGGAGCCCGGAGACGATTGAGCACTCCGACTGGCCTGACGACTCCCGGTTTCCATGGCACGTAAGATTGGAATTTTCACCCCCCAAATGCCCTGATTGTGGGTTTAGTCATTAGTCCTTCTTCATCAACTCACTCAATCTATTTCCAGGGTACCCAGCAGATGTCCAACCGTCCGCGCAACAATCCAGCCATGAAAAAAGAATCAGAACCGCAGAACCAGGTCGATGCAGCCGGTCCAAACCCAGCACCCAACGACCCCAGCATGCC
>JBAXTC010000564.1:0-5392 GCA_037130375.1 Verrucomicrobiota bacterium
AGACCGTTGTTGGTTGCGGTTCCTATAAACATGCCGCTCCTACGGAGCTGGGGGTCTGAGCTACCAGACCGACAGCAGGAGAAGCCAGCGATTGTTGTGGGGCAGCCAGGGTTCGTTGGAGTGGTAGTCAGCGTTCGGCTCGGGCGTCAGGTCCAGCCAGGGCCGGTCCTGGTGCGGCCAGGAGCGGACGATGCCATTGAGGAGCGCACCCGGGACGGCGCCACGAGGATTACCAGGGATGGTGTTGTAGCGGTGATGGTAATTGGGGACAAACCGGCTGCCGACGCCTTCCATCAGCGACACGCTGAAGGGATTGCGTCCGAGGATCCAATGCACCTGGTTTTCGGCGAGACGTCGTCCAGCCGAGACGCCGAGGTGGGCGGCCATAGCGCCTTCGGTGGCCACATCCAGGTGCCGCATTGTGCCGCCCACATACCAGTCGTTGACGTCGGCGTAGGCGGGGAAATAGACGAGTCCAGCCGCCGTGGGGGATCGAACCAGGCCGAAAGGCGGGGCGCACAGTTTTTGGAGGTCGGCCACCCGCCTTTCGGCTACGGGCTTGATGGATGAGACAAGCGGATCTTCGGGGAATTCGGTGGCAAACTCGCCGAGGGCCCGGAAACTGTCCTCCGGCCTGGGCTGGCGGAGCAGGTTCTCGACTTGTGCGCGGGCAGCTTCGCGATACTTCGGCTGCGCAGTGGCGGCGTTGACAGGAAGCTCATTGGCCGCGAACGCCGCGGCTCCGAGGCACAGAAATCCGTGCAGCAGGGCAACGGCAGCGAGTCGGGGGTGGAAACGTTCAATCGCTATCATCGCTTTGGCTGTTTGTTGTAGTCGAGGTTCATCACGACACGGCGCAAGATAAACCATCTGGTCCCTGCTGATCAACCACGGCGGATTCGAGAACCAGCAGATTTGCAGCCGCCGATGGCGGTCGGCACACTTTTCCTCATTTGCAGAGTTTACAGAGATCAGCGCCGACTGCCGTCGGCGGCTACGGTTTCTTGAATCGACCCTTGCTAATCAACGACGAAGCGGGGCGTAAACGCGGTTGAATGCGCTTGTGAAAAGCCTTCCGACCCGCAATTCTTCCCTGATAATGACGCCTTCACTCATTGCTCGCGCGGCAGGGATCCTGGTCGCGGCTCTCACTCCATGTTTTTTCTCACTGCAAGCCGGCAGCGCGGAGGCGCGAGGCTTTGTGCAGGACCGGTTCGTCATTGGGCTATGGGTGTCGCCCGCCACGCAGGAAAAGTTGGACGCGCGTTACGAGGAAATCGCCGAGGCCAACTTCACTCTGGTGGTTGGCCAATCGGGCACCAACGCCATCGAGCATCTCGGCCGCTGCAAGCGGTTTGGGCTGCAGACCCTCATCGAAGCCAGCGGTCCTGCGGAGAAGTTTCCGGATGGCCCGGCTTGCTGGGGCTACCTGTTGATGGATGAACCGGGCGCGGCGGCGTTTCCCGAGCTCGCCAAACGCGCGGAAGAAATCCGCAGCAAACGGCCAGGCCGCTTCGGCTATGTCAACCTGTTCCCGAACTACGCTTCCTTGAGCGTCCTGGGCACGGCCAGTTATGACGAGCATGTCGCGAAGTTCATTCGCGAGGTCAAGCCCGAGGTGCTTTCAATGGACCACTATCCGCTGATGCGCCCGGAGTCAGAAACGCGCGAGGCCTACCGGGCCAACCTCGAGTGTTTCCGCAAGCACTCCATGGCGGCCGGCATCCCGTTCTGGAATTACTTCTACAGCATGCCCTTCAACGACCGCATCGATCCGACCGAGGCGCAAATCCGCTGGCAGATTTTCACCTCGGTCGCTTATGGCGCCAAAGGCGTGCTCTATTTTTGCTACTGGACTCCCGGCAAAGGCGCCGCGGGCGCGGGCGAGTTTCCGAAAGGCGGGGCCATTATCACCGCCGAAGGACTGAAGACGCGCCATTACGACGAAGCGCGCCGCATCAATGGGGAACTCAAGCAGCTCGGGCCGACCTTGATGAAGCTGACCAGCACGGGGGTTTATTTTGCGAAGACGGAAACCAACGCGTCGGCGCTTGCGGGCAGTCCCATCCGAAAGCTCGAGCGCGTCGCTGGCGACCCCGTAGGCGAGTTCATCATCGGCGCGTTCCGCCACGCCGACGGACGGCGCGCGGTGCTGATCGTCAACCACAACCACAGTTACACCGCCTGGCCGACGGTGGAGTTCGACGCCGACCCGAAGGATGTGTTCGAGGTGAGCAAAGCCACCGGCGAGATCGTGCCGGCGGTGGATGACAGCCCCGAGCTGAAAGGGTTTCAACTCTCATTCGGCGCCGGCGATGGGCGGCTGTTTATTTTGCCGCCGTCAAAATAGAACCGCGATGCCCGGGTTATGAAGCAAGAAATCCTGCCGCACGGCGAAGAGTTATCTCGAACGGCCAACTGTCGGCGCTCGAAAGGCATCCTGTTTGTCATGATGGGCCTGCTGGTTCTCGAGACCATCGGCCTGGGGGCACCGTCGGGCAAGCAACTGTATTACAATCAAGACTGCACGGATTTCTTTTGGTGGTCACAGATTCCGGCGGGGCAAGCCGGCGAGCTGATTGACCGGTATGTGGATCGGATTGCCGACGCCGGGGTCACGGTGTTTCTGTGCAATTCAAATGCGCGCCGCACCAATTATCGGAGCCGGGTGTGGGAGACCTTCTGGGACGGCTACGATCCGGCTGGTCCGGATGATCAGCCGTTTCTGGCGTCCATTCCGCGTTCACAGGTGGCAGCCTACCGCAAGGGCATCGGCAATATGCTGGCTGTCCACCAGGAAGGTGTTGACTATCCGGGCCGTGTGATTCAGCGGTGCCGGCACGATGGGATGTCGCCCTGGATCACCCTGCGGATGAATGATTGTCATGAGAATGACAATCCGGCCCATCCGTTCCACGGGAGCTTCTGGACCAAGAACCCGCAGTTGCGCCGGAAGAATTGTTCGGGGTATTTCGCCACCTGCCTGGACTATGCCAACCCGGAGGTGCGTGAGTTCTACATGTCCCTGATCGTTGAGACGCTGGACCGTTACGACATAGACGGGCTGGAACTGGATTTCATGCGGGAACCCTACGTGTTCAGCGCGGACAAGGAAAAGGAGGGCGCGCCAATTCTGACCGAGTGGGTGCGCGAGGTCCGCCGGCGAACCGCCGATGCAGCCGCCAAACGGGGTCACGCGGTCCGGCTCGGCGTGCGGGTGCCATCGCGGCCCGAGGTGGCGGTGGGCATGGGGCTGGACGCCATCGCCTGGGCGAAAGAGGGGCTGATCGACCTGCTGGTGACCACGCCACGCTGGGCCACGATCGAGTTTGATTTGCCGATTGCCCAATGGCGCCAGGTGTTGGGAAAGGCCAAGGTGACTTTGGCTGGGGGCCTCGAGGTGCTTTATCGGCCAACGCCGGGCAGCGTGCCTTCGCAGGTTTCACCCGAACTGGCCATCGGGGCGGCGACCTCGGTGCTGTCGCAGGGCGCGGACGCAGTTTATCTTTTCAACTATTTTCCCAGCGCATTTCCGCAGCCGGTTTATCCGGGGATGCTCAAGCCCATGGCTTCGCTCGGCTCGGTGCGGAAACTGCCGCGGCGCGTGGGGGTCACGTATCGCGACATCACTGCGCCCGGCGAACAATACCGCGCGCCCCTGCCAGCGACGGGCAAAGAAGCCGCCTTTGCAATCAGGCTCGGCCCCGTGCCGGACCGGCACTGGCTTTGCGACGTGCTGATCGGGGCCGCGCCCGCGCCAGGTCCTCTCGCGCCGGGCTTGTCGGTTCGAGTGAACGGAACCGCGTGCGAATTCCTGGATGAAGGGTCCACGAACAATGGAGTGCGGCTGGTTTCATTTCGCGTTCCCGCGCCGGCGTTGAAGGGGAAGGAAGTTCACGATGTCAAGATCGCCAGCCAGGGGCAGACGCCCTTGACCATTCAGCAGGTGGAGATGTTTCTCCGGCCGCCAGCCAAACATTAGACGGCGGTGGATTCAGGGCAAAATCATAGGTTGGCCTTGAACGCACGCAAACCAGGGGTTCAATCGCCGTCGCGCGTCACGCCCAGGTTTCGCCGCCGCTTCCACAATTCGCGGGGGCGGAAGATTCCCACAGGCGTAATGATGCCGGTGATCAACTCCGCCGGGGTCACATCAAACCCGGGATTCAAAGCTTCGCTGGTGGGATTGGCGACACGGACGTAGGCTCGCGCGGATGGCGGCCGAGCAGCGCGTGACGAAAGGTCTGTGACCACACCCCACGCGCCAAGAACCTCGCTTTCATGGCGCTCTTCGATGGGGATGTCGAAACCGGACTTGAGATTCCAATCGATTGTCGAGAGGGGAATCGCGACATAAAAGGGAATTTTGTGGCGGTGGGCAAGCACGGCCTTGGTATAGGTTCCAATCTTGTTAGCCACCTCGCCGGTACGGCCGAGAGTGCGGTCGGAGCCGACGATGACGAGGTCGATTTTGCCGCGCTGCATGAGGTGGCCGGCGGCGTTATCGGCAATGATATGGTGAGAGACGCTCTGTTGGGCAAGTTCCCAGGCGGTGAGGGTGGCGCCCTGGGAGCGAGGGCGAGTTTCGTCGCAATAGACATGAAACTTCTTTCCTTGGGTCTGAGCTGCATACATGGGGCCGGTGGCACTGCCCACATCGACGAAGGCCAGCCAACCGGCGTTGCAGTGCGTCAGGATATTCATTCCGCTGCGGATGAGTTCAGCGCCGTGCCGGCCAATGTCCTGACAATGGCGCACATCTTCGTTGGCAAATTCCTCTGCGGCGGCTAACGCGAGCGCCTGTTGTTCCTCGACGGTCTCGCCCTGCCGCATGGCGTGGCGGACTTGGTTCAAGGCATTGACGAGATCGACGGCGGTGGGGCGGGCGGCTTCGAGGGTTTGGAAGACCGTATCGACGTTTGAACCGAACTTCTTCAGGTTGCGGCCACGGAAAGCGCGAGCGCCCTGGGCGAGGCCGTAAGCGGCGGTGGCGCCGATTGCCCCTGCACCGCGCACGACCATGTCCTTAATGGCGAGGGCGGTCTGACGAAAGTCGCGGGTTGAGACGATTTTGAATTCGTGCGGCAAGAGTCGTTGTTCTATGAGGCTGACGGAGTTGCGCGCCGCGTCAAAAGCGACGGTGCGATAATGGCGGGTGAGACCGCGGACGGTGACGTTCATTGGAGGAGGTTACCCGCGCAGTATCACAAAGCAAATCCCGACTGCGGGAAACCAAGGCGTGAGACAAGAGTCTTCATGCTTCCCGTTGTCAGAGTCGCCGCTGCGCGAATAAAGGCTTGTGCGTGGGCGAAAGTGATATAACTTCGGCATCGCGACCGGTGGCGGGGTAGCCAAGTGGTAAGGCAGGGCTCTGCAAAAGCCTTATGCGTCG
>JBAXTC010000565.1:0-5387 GCA_037130375.1 Verrucomicrobiota bacterium
TCGTGCCCGATGACTTCAACGCCCCGCTGCCGGAGGAAGTTTTGCAGACGTTTGAAGGCCAATGAAAATCCTAAAGGGGTCAGTTAATGAGATTGATTCTGCTGAAAAAACCCCTGCCTTTCTCCGGAATCAACATTGCGCTTCTTACAAAACTGGCTTGGCTCCGTCCGGTTCAGACCGCTGAAATAAAATAGAATCGAGAAGATTGAACCGGGCAACGAACCCGTCTTCAAATTTCGCGCGGTAGAAAATAGCCGATGATGCTGCGTGGATTGCGGACGCAAATTTGAATGTGATCCAACGAGCGCAGCCCAGCGGTGGTGTAGAGCTCTTGGCCTTCGACAAAGAAGGCGCGCACGGTGTCAAAAGGGGTTTTGCCACCCTGCTCACTAGCTTCCTCGTCTTTGGCCCAGCGCAAGGCGCGGGAACAACTGTCTTCCCAAAAGTATTGCCCGCTGCCCAACCAGTCGTATTCGTTTTTACTGACAAACAGTTGTTCGTCGCCGGAAACTATTTCGCGGACGACCGCAGCATCGCAGCCGTGGTAGCCGAGGACGAAGGAGCGGGAAACCATCAGCGGAACTGTGGTTTAAGCTCGCCGGTGGCGGAGTGCATGCCAGTGGATTGCAAAAATCGAATCGCGGACTCCTTGGAACGCGCCACTTTTTTGGCCGCATCCTGAATCTGTCGAATCTCCTGCTTGAGATTCGTTGTCTTGGCGTTGTGATTGATGGTCGTCATGCAGTTTTATTTTTACCAAGAAAATTTAACGCCAACAACCATTGATGCAAGTTTCTTTTGGAGTGTCTGGCAAAACTTCCAGGGTTTTTTCATCTGACTTGGTTACAGTAGCCCAGGAGCGTCTGGACGCTTTGAGTTTAAACCTCCGGAGAGAGTCGGCGTGCCGGAAGTTTTCATTCTCGGCACCGGATGCTCTGTCCGTCGGCCGCCGGGCGGCTCGGGCGAGTCTGCTCCCGAGCGCTCGCGAAGGCGTAGAAGCCGCCCAGGTTAGCCGAGCCACCGTTTTCCTCGCTGACAACGGATTGGATGAGTTCTCCCTGCAAGCAGAGAGGGCCGTTGACCCACGCCACTTCGGCCCCGACCGTCCCCGCGCTACTCGCGGCGATGTCTCCGGTGTCAACGACATACGGTGCGATGTGACTTTCCGGGCGGGACTGGTACCGCAGCGTGCCGCTGGTGGAGTAAACGATGTTCGCGCTAAGTCCCACGTGGAGGAGTCGGTTGTCGGCAGGATGGTCGGAATCGGGGTGATGCATGGGCAGGCATGTGATTCGGCTGACGACACTGCCAAAGCTGCGGGAGGCATAGCCGTATTCGATGCCGCCGGCGCCTGGGACGAAAAGACCGAGCGCCCAAGTGGCCCGGTCGTGAAAGACCGGTTGGCCAATTTGAGCGCCGGCCTCGATGCCAGGCGCAATGGCTTGGAGCGGGGAGGATGGCTCCATGAGCGTGATGTCCCGACTGCTGGTAATCAGGTCCAGTCCCATCGGAGGTTGGAACTGCCCAACCTGCAGGTTGCCGATGAGGCCGATGTTGCAGAAGCGAAGATAGCTTTTGTTGAGGGTAAACTGATCCGCCGAGTAGCCCAGTTCGACAAAGTAGCTCACGGGCAAAACGAGGATGCAGTCGCCGCCCGCAAAGAAGTGCAGCCGACGGAGTTGAATGCCATCGTTGAAATCGGTCAGGTTGCCGCTGGTCAGGAACCCGGCGCCGTCCACCTCGAGTCGGGCACCGAACGTGCCGCTCAATTTCACCTGTTCGAGGTTGAAGTAACCGAAGGGATTGGCGCTCGCAGGCAAGATCGCGACGGAATCCAGGGGATTCGTGAGCGGTATTCGTTGAACCGCTTCCATGTGTAGCCCATCCCAGCCTCGCCACGCGAACTCCCACTTGAAAGATTTTGTCTTGTGCGGTGCGGTGTCCGTTCCACCGACGGCGGCCGGTGGCGGTTTGGTGGCGACCACGATGCGGACGTCCTGCTTGAGCCGCTGAGGACCGCTCAGGATGGGAGGGGTGGTAATCGGAGGCTCCGCCGCGGCGGACGGAGGGGCGGGATCACCGCTGGCGGCAGATCGCCACACCGAGGCCGCGAGCAGCAGCCCCGTGCAGAGGCCACGGGAAGTTCGGGTCACTTTGTTGAATCTGGCAATTGAACGGGGCGCAACCAAAGAACGGCTTCTCCGTTGTCCTGTTGGCTACGGTTTACAATCCGGGGCCGTGCCTTCCTGGCCTGGGCTACGGGTGAATCTCAGTGATCTTGGAGCCTTGCAGGCCGACTCCGGCCATGATCCCCGTCTAATTGAAGACGACTGGCATAGAGGTTTTGCAACGCGGCGGTGGCGAACAGGTTTTCGGTGCGTGTGGTTTTCATGGTCGTGTTCGGTTATTTCGCTGGCGGAGTGTAAGGATCGGGCGTGCCCACGAGCACAATGGTGCGCGTGATGAGATTCCAGTTCGTGTTCAGCGAGAACGGAATCACCGGCTGGATGTTGGCCGTGTAGCGCATGGCGTTTGCGGAACCAATGCCGAAATCCCAATTGTTCTGGATAGGCACGCTGATGAGATTGGCGACAGGGTTTGCGAGTTTCTTGGCGAGTTCGGCGTCCTGGGCCTTGTTGTCGCTCGCCGCGTCCTGCGCGAACAATGAGGGGGTGAACGGCAACACGCAACCGAGCGTGACGGCAATGATTCCTCGTCTGAGGTTGTGTTTCATAGATTGTTTTCACCCAATTCTCATGAAATAGCTCCGCTATCGTGACACCCAGCGCGGAAGCTATATCCATAACCGTGTGCAGAGCTAATCTCTGCCGCCCTTTTCAATGTTGGCCGTTGACTGGACAGCAAGTAACGAGGATTTGGTTTCTCTGGTTGCGCTTGTTGAATCGAAATATTGAGCTTAAGTACGCCGCGCCTGCCTTGCGACAGGTGCGGCCGGTGATTTAAGTTAGCGTTTATGCAGAGCGCCTTCTAGTCGCAAGACCCCTTAGACAGTTTCTCGATCACACTATCGAGGTTGAAGCTGGCCGCCTTCTGCCGCTGTGGGTATTCCGCGAATGTCTGCAGGAAGCCGCCCACGTAGGCTTGCATGGGGGTGATCACAAAGAGGTGATCCAGCACCCAGTCGTAATACGTGTTCGATGTGATGTCGGCGCGCTCGTAAGGATCCGTCCGCAGGTTGAAGACCTTCGGGAACCGCAATGCGACGAACGGCTCCGCCCAGATGCCCATGGTGCCCTGCATCCGCTGCTCCATGAAGACGCACTTCCAGTTGCCATAGCGCACGCCGGTGACCTGTTGATCATCGTTGATGTAGATGAACTCTTTCCGCGGACTCTTGTCCGTTTGCCCGGTGAACAGGGGGACCATGTTGTAGCCGTCGAGGTGAACCTTGTAGGTCATGTCACCGATCGTGTAGCCCCTGGCCAACTTCTCCTTCACGTCCGTGTCACCGGCGATAGCCAGGAGCGTCGGCAAAAAGTCGAGGTGGGAAACGATCTCGTTGCAAACCTCACCCGCTTTGATGTGACCCGGCCACCGGACCATCGCGGGCACTCGGTAAGCGCCCTCCCAGTTTGAGTTCTTCTCGCTACGGAACGGCGTCATGGCGGCATCCGGCCACGAATTCATGTGCGGGCCGTTGTCTGTCGAATACATGACGAACGTGTTATCCGCGATGCCCAGGTCATCCAACGCCTTGAGAACCGTGCCGACGTTTTTGTCATGGTCAATCATGGCGTCATGGTAGGGGCTCTGGAATTCACCCGCCTGGCCCACGCTCTCCGGCTTGACGTGTGTGCGGAAGTGCATGTGGGTGAAGTTCACCCAAACGAAAGCCGGCTTGCCGGCCGCGTTTGCTCGCTTGATGAAGTCCACTGCCCGGTCGGCGAAGTCATCATCGCAGGTCTCCATCCGCTTCTTGGTCAGCGGGCCGGTATCCTTGACGGTCTGTTTGCCAATCCGGCCATTGCGCCCGTCTTCGGTCGGATCATCCTTGTCCGATGCGAAGCTCTCGATGACGCCGCGCGGGGCGAATGTCTTCCTGAACTGCTCGCCCTTTGGGTAGTCCGCATTTTCCGGTTCCTGTTCTGCATTCAAGTGGTAGAGGTTGCCGTAGAATTCATCGAACCCGTGAACCGTGGGCAGGAACTCATTGCGGTCGCCGAGATGGTTCTTGCCAAACTGGCCGGTCATGTAGCCTTGCGGCTTGAGCAATTCGGCCAGGGTCGGATCCTTCGGTGACAGACCTTCCTTGCCACCGGGCATGCCGATTTTCAACAGGCCGGTGCGGAAGCCGCTCTGGCCCGTAATGAACGCCGCCCGTCCAGCGGTGCAACTCTGCTGGGCATAGAAATCCGTGAACAGCGCGCCTTCCTTGCCGATGCGGTCAATGTTGGGCGTCCGGAAGCCCATCATGCCTTGGTTGTAGGCGCTGACGTTCCACTGGCCGATGTCATCGCCCATGATGATAAGGATGTTGGGTTTCTTGTCCGCCGCTTGAGCCGGAGCCACTGCGACCATCGTCGCCGCCGCTAAGGCCACCGCAGTCAGACCGTGTTTAATCAGCTTCATTCTCATTCTATATGTCTGCCTTTCTTGGTTTGTTTGTTTCGTTTGACTGGTTATCTTTAAGTTCCCCGTATTCGGAAATTCCTGCAGGCACGCATGCCCGCAGGCGAAGTCGCGGGCCGCCCACTCGGACAGCCCGCGTGTTTCACAATCGAACCGGGAGGCTAGTTACCCGTCGGCAACGAGATGCTGACGCCGTCTTTCTTGAGTTGTTCGCGTAACCAGCCGAACTTCTCGTAAGCCGAGATGGTGATGGGGCCTGTGTAGCCGTCGCTCTGTAATTTGCGCGGTGGATACTCAATGAAGGTCTTCATCACGCGCTGGAGTTCCGTCTGCATGACGGGCGCCAGCCAGGTGCGTTCGGTGAAGTTATTCATGAACAGGTCGTAGCGTTCCTGCGGATCAGCCCACAAATCGAAGATTTGTGGCACGGTGGCGACATACGATTCTGGCCCCTTCCAACCGAGGTTGGAATCCACGGCCAAACCGCCGGTCGCTTTGCCGTCATCACCGCGCAGGTTGAAGACGAACTTGTATTGATGGTAGCGCACTGCACCCGGCAGAAGCTCGTTCTCGGTGAAATAGCACCAGGTTTCGCGGGGGCCTTTGCCTGTGCCGAAGAGCACCGGCGAAATGTCGTAGCTGTCGAAGATAATCGGCTGGCCGTCCAGATCCTTGGTCGGCAGTGGAATGCCGGCCATGCCGGAGAATGTGGCCATGAAATCGAGTCCGCCGAGGATGTCGTAGTTCTTGCTCCCGGCTTTGATCCAGAGGCGCTGGCTTTATTTAAGGATAAAAAG
>JBAXTC010000566.1:0-5382 GCA_037130375.1 Verrucomicrobiota bacterium
CCGGCCACCGGCGACACCGCCGGCTTGGCCGTGGCCGTCACCGTGGGCGTGCCCGCCCACCGCCGGCCCAACGTCACGCGCAATCCCCGCTCCTCGCACAACGCTCGCAACTCCTGGCCCAGGTCGTAGCGCAGGCCGTCCGCGAACAGCAGGCACTCGCTCACGTTCGCTTCGATCAGCGGTTGCTGGCCCACGCCGCCGAACGGCATCTTGGCCGCCAGCTTTTGGAACAGTTCCGCCGCCGGTCGCAGCCACGGCACGTACAGCGCCCGCGCCGCCGCTTGGATGGCCGCCCGGTCTTGATTCGATTTTCCTTCCGCCAGCGCGTGCAACAGCGTGAGGTCCGCTTCGTAGCCGCCCCCCTCGTAGCTCTTCGCAACGTCCTCCAGGCTCGCGCCGTTCAAGCTCTTGCCCGTTTTGTCTGCCAGCGCGGCCAGATGTTCCAGCGCCAGCGCCATCGGGCTTCGTTCCATCCTGGCCCACACCCAGCCTCGCCGCTTGCCGTGCTCCTTCTCCAGTTCCCGCACCCGCTCCCGCGCCACCGGGCCGTCGGCGGGGCCGAGTTCCAGCAGCGCGGCGCGCAGCCGGGCTTCTGCCCTTTCGTTTTCATCGGGCCACGATTCCGGATTGAACAGAAGTTCTGTCGGCTTGGCCCGTGTCAGCAGATCCGGCAGCGCCTTGTAGAGCACCGGCGCCTCGGTGAAGCGGTCCCACAACTGTTGCCACGCCAACTCCTTGCGCAGTCCGAGTTTTTCCGCCGCGCCCACCGCGCCGTCGGCGTCCGGGTCGAAGCCGTACTCCGCCTTGCAGCGCGACCGGAAAGCGTGCCACTTGCCCTCGCCCCAACTCTCGCGTGCGCCCTTCGGATCGTTCATCCACTCCAGCAAATCACGCGGCTGGTCACTCACCATCAGTTTGTCAAAATCTTCCGCCTCCAGTTGTTTCTCCTCCAGTTGCGCCACCGGCGTTTCGGCCAGCACCGGCAGCGACCGGTGGAGCGACTCGCGGGTGGCTTCATCCCGCGACACCTTCAGCCCGAGCCCATCGTCGGAGATCAGGAACGCCTCCACCGTCCAGTCCTTGCCGTTGCGTTGGGTCCACACCACGCCCCGATATTGCAGTTCCACCAGCGGCTGGAGCTGGGGCGGACAGTCCGCCGCCGCTCGCAACGTCTGCCGGCTGATGTTCGGCAGATACACGATCGGCACAACATCCTTGCCCAGGCCGAGGTCAACCGTCCGCGCCACGATGCACTTGAGCCACACCGCCGGCCCTGTCCGCTTCGCCGCGTCGTAAACCCCATGCACGACCAATTGCGGCAGTCGCTCTTGCAGTTTCTTCACCACCGGCTGCCATTGCCCGTCCGCATCGGTCCACAACACCGCCGCCGGCTTTTCTTCCACGCCCGCATGATGCCGCGTCGCCGCCAGCAGCGACGCCTCAACGGCCTGCAGCAGGGTCCCCGGCGCTCTGGCTTTGGTTCGATAGCTCACGCTCATATTGTTTCGCTCAAACTCAGGCAACTCGATTGCACGTTGCGCATCAGTCCCTCGGCTTAAATTGCAGGCTGCGCCAGAGGCAGGCCCGGTTGAGTGTTAAGCTCCTCAATTAGATCACCTCTCCGAAAAGTCGCCGACAAGCGCTGGAGCGACACCGACTGCCCGCCGTAAAGCTTGCTCAAAGCAGATTGCACTTCAGTAACCGCCTTTTGGAAATAGCCTTCGCCGTTCTGTTCCGCCAAATCCTTCGCCTGGGTGAAGTTGCGATGATCCAAGGTCTCGAGTTGAGTGCCCAGTTCGCCCAATAAATATTTCCCCATCAACATCCCCAGGAAGCAGGAACCGTAGCGCAGGAACTCAGGAGCTCCCGCCGGGGGGCGCTTGCGCTTGTTCTCCGCGATGCGGAACAGCAAGGTCGCAATCACCACTTGTGCCCCGTTTAGGTCCGGAGTGAAAATGACATCGTAAAGCTTCCCGAAGTGTTCGCGTGACATGAACTTGGCCTGATGGGGCCGCTGCCGCCACACCGATAGCACTGCTTCCGCTGCCGTGGCACTGCTGATATCCGTTTGCTTGATGGCGAGATCACTCCGCTGCCGGCGGTATTGGTAACCCAATTGTTCCATCGAGAGTTCCAACTTCTTTTGCCGCTCGTCGTTTGATCGTAAATCGCGTAAGTCCACCGGGTTCTGGCTGTTGGTCGCGTAAGTAATGCTGCGAACCAAGTCCGTGCCGTCGTCTGGCAGTTGGTAAAGCCGGACCAGCACAAACGCTTGATCGAGATTTACCTGGTCACCGCTCAATTCCCGGAGGGCGGCTTCCACCGTCTTGCAGGTCTGGCCCCCATTGATGATTTGCAGCCCTTCTACCTTCACCTGGTAGTTTTCACCTTGCAGGGCATTGTAGTCGAATTTCCGGCACGTCAGCGTCAATCCGTTGTTGTAGAAGTAAAAGCTGGGCCGCTGCGCCGGCGCCAACAGCGTCTGCCGGATTCCCTCGTTCACCCGGTTGCCATACAGTCCCAGGTAGCGGCGGATGTTTCGCTCCAACAGCCGGTCGCCATGCCGACGCAGCAGTTCCGCAATCTCCGTTACCGGGACTTTGCCCACCACCACGCGAATGAAGTTGAAGTCCTCGACGATTGCCTTACCGCTGAATCGTAACACGTCGCGAACGGGTTGGCTGGTCTGGAGCAGGTTGAGAATGATCTCATGGTTCACGTGCTCCAAGCACACCCGATCCGGAAACCTCTCGCGCTCAATCAATTGCTGCGCCTGGGCCGTCCACGTCAGCCCGTTGTTGCACATCACGAATCTGACCCGGGGAATGTTCCCATCCCGAATCAAAGACCGTATCTCCTCCAATCGCGCCAGCAGTTGCGCATTCACGGTGACCACCGACGCCGGATCAAACAACAACCGGACCGCCTGAATCGCCTTGCTTATTCCGTTTTCAGGAAAGTTCGCGTCCCCCTCTAGGTCTTGCTTATACTTGCCTTGGAACAGCGTCACCGTGAACTCGCCATCCGCAACGTCAGAAACCTCAACGGCGTCCACCCCGAAATCCGAACCGCCTTCCGTCATGCAATCCATGGCCTCATCTTCGGTCAGATCGAGGACTGTTTTCACACACAGGAGCACGAAGGATGCCGATCGGAGCTTGGGTTCGTCGTTCTTGATGTTGAGTCGATCTGCAAACTGGTCTTTCAGCTTGCCCGCGAGCGCGCGGACCTGCTGGTCAATAATGCTGGCATTTAGATTCATCGTTTTGCCTTTCTAGTGATTGTCTCTTGTTTCTAATCAATATCCGTGTGTTCCGTGGATTCCGCGGTTCATCATCTCCCCTCTGTGGTTTCTAGCGCAACGATCGCGACTGCCGTCACCTGCTTCGGTTTGCGATTGCCCGCCGCGGTCTTTGTCAATCCCTTGATTGCCTGAAGCACCGTAACCACATCGTCCGGCACGTCATCCATTGCCGCCACAATGTCCGCCTCGGAAAGCGCCGTCTTGAGTTTGCGGCTCTGAAGCTCGGCGCGAATCTGACTCAACAGCTTCTTGGCGTCGCAAACCGCCATGCCGTCCGCCCATTCCGCGTTCAAGATTTCTTCCGAACGGGTCGTCGCTTTCAGGTAGTCGTTGCGGCAATCCGGGTCATCCTGCTGAAGCTTGTGGGCAATCCGCTGTTGCACCTCTGGTCTCTGGGCCTCCAGGGATTTCTGTATTGCCTCCTGCACGGCCGTCTTGATGGCTTCCGTCTGGCTCGCCTCCTTCGCCTTCTTCACTGCCGCCCTTTCAATGGCGCTGGCATCCAGCAGGTAATTGTCAATTTCGTTCCGGCTCCAGATGGAACAATGCAGGTCGAGCTTGAACCCTTCTCCCTTGGCCTTCTTCTCCAGTTCCTTCCTGGCCTTTCTCGACCCGCTCGCGCTCCGGTAATCCCGGTCGCCAATCACGAGAAACCTTGCCTGCCGTCCGCCATGAAGCTGGCTCAATCCGGGAGCGTTCAGTAAATCCTTCACCTGCCGCGCCAGCCGCTTCACATCCGCGCTCACCGGCTCTTGGTAGGTGTAGAGAAAACTCAAGCCGTCCCAAATCTTCCGCGTTTTGGCTTCGCCCCACAGCTTCCGGGCGGACAATTCGAGGTAATTCCGGTCATCCCGGTTCTCGACAAACACCACCGACTTCGTTCGCAGCAACGGCACAATCTCCATCCGGTCAAACGCTCCCAGCGTGTCGAGTAAATCCATTTGTTCCGGCTCAGTGGCAAACGGATGTGCCTTGCCGTCTATCATTGCTCGCAGCGAGCCGGGCGGCGCGGCGGAGATCAGATGGGGCGAATGGCTCGCCAAAACAAATTGCAATCCCTCGCCCTCCACCAGGTCCGCAAAGATGCGCATCATCTCCACCTGCAAACGTGCGTGGAGATGCGCGTCCGGCTCATCCATCAGCACAATCGTGCTGCCTTGCGAAAGCACGCCCGTGAAGATTTGCAGCACCTGCTGGAAACCCGTGCCGGACACCACCACATCCAGCCCGCGGCCCAGAACATTGTCCTGGTATTCCGACGAAATGAAACGATCCACCTGGCTGTCGAAGGTGACATCCAGCGTTGCGGTCGGATACAAACGTTCCAGAATCTCCTTCAATTTCTTCCATCGCTCCTTGTTGTGTTCCTTCAAATCCCACAACAGATTCCGGATCACCGAACCATGCTGCAACTCCCGCAGCCGTTCCGCCCGCTCCGGCGCCAGCAAAAACCCCTCGCGCAACGCCAGACCGGAATGAATCGGCACATAGCGGACTTTCGTTGTCTCAATCAGCTTGCCGGCCTCACCGTGCAATGCCGGGGTGATGCTGAAACGATTGAACGACATCGTGATTTCAAAGCTGATGGTCGCGTCATTGCTGAACTTCGCCTCGATGTTGATTGCGCCGGCGGGTTTGCTGTCCGGCCACAAATCTGTCGGCTCGGCCACTGGCAACGCGCCAAACTCCTCTGGCCCGATGGTCTTGGTGTCCAGGGTGAACCCGCCGTTCTTCCGTTTGCGGGTAACCTCCATACAGTATTGGAAAATGCTCAATGCCTGCAACACGGTGGACTTGCCGGAATTGTTACCGCCCAGCAGCACCGTAATGGGTTCAAAGTTCACCACGGTTTCGTCGCGAAACCGCTTGAAGTTCTTGATGGTCAGTTTCGTTAGCATAGTCATTCCTGTTCCTTTGGTTCACGTTTGGTTTCTCTGTGCCCTCTGCGCTCTCTGTGGCAAATCATTTGCCCGCCTTCCATGCACGACCAGTTGCGGCAGTCGCTCTTGCAGTTTCTTCAGCACCGGCTGCCATTGCCCGTCGGCATCGGTCCACAACACCGCCGCCGGCTTTTCTTC
>JBAXTC010000567.1:0-5362 GCA_037130375.1 Verrucomicrobiota bacterium
AAGCGAATCGATCGGCGGAAGCGACGCAAGTGCCTTATTTTGGCTACTTTGCAACGTGCGAATGCTGCCGCACTTTTGTTGCATCACGTCACCGCTCGCGGTCAAAGAACATGGTTGGATCCGTTTTAGTTAAACAGTCGGATCTTTGTGCCCGACTTCGTAAAATCGGGACTAAGATAACCATAGCATAAGCAGCTAGACGTGTCGAGAGGTTTTTTCGGGTGTCCTGGCCGGCTGGCCGGCGTGGGCGTCAGACATCTCCCTCCAGTCACGGGAATATCTGGGCCAATCAAAGATCTGAGTGCCGACTGGGTTCGCCCCGGTTGTTCTTGGTGAGGATGCGGTCGTGGCGTTTCCAGTTTCCGCCGGCGGGCAATTCTATCGTCTTTCGCCAGGAAAGAATGTCGCGCCAATCGAAGGAGCATTGGGTTACATGCCCATGGCGAACGCAGGTGGGTTGTGGGCAATGCACCGCCGCCTGACCGCCTCACACGCCTCCCAGACCATCACCCGGAGGTCCCAATTGCGACGGTCTCGGGAATGGAGCATTCGCTGAATGAGCAGGCCGTCCTGGGGGCGACTCTGGAGCTTTAAGGTTTCGCTCACGCCTCCGAGCCAAGAGGCTCCAGGTTCGTCGGCAAAGAAACCCGCTGACACCGCTTGGGCGGCGGGGCATTCGCGCCGGATGTGATTCCAGACGTCGGCATGTTTTACGTGCATCGGGAAGGCAACGGCCTGTTCCTGACCCTGCCAGAGCAAGATAATGTATTTGGCGAGTTCCATAATCTAGCGCCGATGTCACCCTCGCGGCTGCGCTTGTTCCAATTATAGAACCTGGCGGAGACTCCAACCCGGTTTCCAGTGGTCACCAGATGACGGCCCTTGCGGCCTGAGCAACGAGGAGCGGCACTGTTCGCCAACGGCGGACAGTGATTGTCCAGTGAGGAACGAACGGTGCGAGCACAGCGAGCAGGACAGCCCCGCTTCTCGCTTAGGATCAGACCATAGCGGAAAGCACCACTGGAAACCGGAAATGTCCGACTTTTCGAACTCGGACAGCATGGCTGGGAAACGTCAGTGTCCAGCGGACAGCACCGCCGCAACGCCCATGTGTCCAGTGGATAGGCCCCCCATCAATCACGATTCGGCGGGCTTGCCGGGGCTACCGCGGTGCCGTCCACGAGCATCGCGTGAAAGTACTAACCATATTCTTCGAGCCAAAGCACTATGATCCGGGGCGACGTGGCATCGTTCTGTAACCGATTCGGTAGTCAGTGTCTGCCGGGCGAAAACCGCTTCCGGCGATATCGCCGGAAGGGGTCGGCCATCTGGAGTCTGGGAAAGGCGACTGCGTTCTCGGTCCACGATTGGCGAGGGTGACACCCGCGCCGTAGTGTATGGCAACATTACAGCGATCAATCGGCAGGCGGGCCATCCGGCACGCGGTGGTCAGCAGCAAGGAACACAAAGAGGATGTGGCGGAAAACAACCGCCGCAGGTCCCTGTACTGGGTCGGTGTAGAGCAGAAGAATGAGGACAACCACCGGATTATCCCTGAGCTCGGGGAGGGGCTTTACTTTGTACGCGACCATCCGCTCTTCGGCGCACACGCCCGGTTGCAGGCAGAGTTAGATGCCGAGCTTGCCGAGATAGCGGAGGCATACGTCTTGAAACGAAATGAAGCCGGGGCGGATCTTGCGCACCTCGATCAAGAGGAGAAACGAGAGATCGCAAAGGCGAAGCAGGAGCGGCGCGAAAAGTTCGCCGCCCTCAAATCAGCCGAGGATAACGGGGATCTGCTTCAGGTTGACGGGGAAGAACTGATCCGGCGCCTAGACTGTTGGGAGGCTGACATGACGCATTACTTTCGTGAGGTGCCAGATAAGAAGTGCAAGGCTGGGCGTCGATGGAAGCGTACCCCCACCAAAGGCATTCAGGGGCACGTGGTGACGTGCGGCCCGGTGTGGAGCAAGTTAATTTTTGAGGCGGCGAAGAACGGCGAGTCCGAGAAAGTTCGCGAGTTCGCGTCGAAAGCCGCGATTGAGTTGGCGAAGGAGTACCAAACTCGCACTCATCGCCGGGTAATAAGTCTGCAAGCACATTTCGACACCGGGTCGTTGCACTTCCACCTGTTCTCGACCAGGATCGGCGCTGATCATAAACTGATTCCCAAGACGACCAAGAAATTCGGACTGATCGGCCCATGGGCCTGCGGAGTACTGAGGCAGGGGGAGGATGGGTACATCCCGCGGCAGTCGACCAATTATCTGCAGGCCAAGCGATTGCATGACCGGACGGAGGGCCCACCCCTGGATTGGGTCATGTGTAAGGTGGTGGACGGGCTGTGCCTGGCGTTTTTCGGCCTGTCCCCCAAGCTCACCACCTGGCGCCGGCTATACATGCAGGGGCTTCCCCAGAGGGCGTTCGAGCGGTTATTCGCGTTGCGGGATGCCGTGGACGGGGAAATCCAGGAGTGGCAAAACAACGGCGACTATGCCCTGCCGGCAGTGGGATTTCAGCGTGGGCCGGGAGGCATGCGGGGACAGGAGGTTACGTTCTGACCTGTGGGACGAGTGTCCCAGCGATGGGACCGTGTCGCCTGCGAGTCTCAACGAAGAAGGGCCGAGAATGGTGCTAATCATCCTCGGCCCTCTGAACTGGCGCGCAGGCGTAGCACGGTTAGCGCTGGATGCTGGGGGACTTCATGCCCATGTTCGGACGCGGGCCGGCCGCAGGAAACGAAGGAACCATGGCGGGGGAATTGGCGAACTCAACCAACTCGACGCGAATGAACGGCGCGCTCTGCACGAACTCCAGAACGGCTCTGCCGTTTTCTGGGGTGAGTGCGCTGCGCCCAGAGGGTGCCGAGTTGCCTTCGATATCTCGCGCCACATCTTCCAGCGTCTCAGGCAGGAGCTTGAATCGTGACACGGACATCGGTTCCGGGTCCGAAACGTATAGAAGCCACTGATTGCGGATGCATCGAAGGCCGCGTATGGCTTCAGCTTGAACGGTGAGTGAGCAGATATCCGGCTTGTTCTGGTCTTTGGATATATTGAATATGAGCGTCATAGTTATTTTAGAAATGATCCATCTCTGCCAGCAATGTTAGCCCCGACTTAAGGACCGCCACGCCGACTTCGGCGCGCGTCCCATTGTCTGCATTCACCAGGCATGTGATTCCTCCCCATTTGGCTGTTAACCGCACAGCGGCTGGATAGCATAGCTCAATGGGGTTGGGATCGCACTCCACGCCGACGCGAAAGAAGCTTCCGTCGGCGTAGTGGAGCTCGTCGATGATTGCCGGACCCCGGCTGTGAACAGCACAGACGGTGTCGGAACCTAGTTGCGGCAGATTAATCATTTCAAGAGAGAGCGGCTGTCACCCTCGCTCAGAACCGGATGAGCGCCTGCAAGTGCCAAGGTTGGGCTTGAATTCTCGAAATGCCTCCTTTGCGGGCATCACTCCTTATCAAAACAACCGAAGTGAGAAATAATCCAGGGTGCCAACAGGAACTTCCCGCCATGGTAGCGGATCGGCGGGCGTGTGATTGTATCGGTGGTCGTCAAATTGAATTGCGCAAAGTGGGGTGCGCGCTAGGGGCATTTCATAATTTGCATTCGATCGTAGTATCTAAGTGGCGACAACCTGTCGTACGCCGCCTTCGCGACCCACTCCGCAGCATTGGTTATGCTGGTTCCCCAATCCCCGTGGAGTGGCTGAGCGAACACGACCGCCCGGGCAGCGGGACAGTGGATGACACCGAACAGGGATACCCAGCCAAGCGGCGCAAAGAGCATCTCGTAGATTGCCAGGTCGATGTTTTCTGCCAGAAGCCGCCAATGGGGCGGACGGCGGGCTGTGCTCGAAAGTCTGAGCAGGAAACTGATGGGGTCGTTGTCATTCATAATTGGGGCTCTTCATTGATACGTACGCCCCCGCGTTACAACGGCATGGCGCTTGACTCGGCCACTCCCCTTGTCGCCATTTCCAGGAAGACTCTGGACCAGAGCTGTGAACTGAAGCACCTCGACTCTCCAAGCGTATCCGTCCGCCAACTACATCGCCCTATTGGCACTACTTCCCAAAAGACCAATAATCCGGACGCCTGGCAAGGCGTACGAAGGGACCAACCAAACGATCGTGTTGAATCGGCGGAGCTTTGTTTACTCCGTTGCTGGCCGCCCATCAGATGCTCGGTCTAGACTTTCAAGGAGTCCATAGCCACTGCCCATTTCCACTCCAGAGCCTGCCTGGAAGCGCTGGGAGTTAACCCGTATAGTCAACGCTCATGCAGCCTCGCGATAGTATAGAGCCTGTCCCCGAGCGTCGCAGGGCGCGTTGGCAGGGCTACGCGCGGCCGCTGCTGCGGCCTCGGCATAAAGTGCCGATTTGGCAGTTCCTTGCAAAATCGTGTCCTTATGATGGGGGCGGCTGATTACTTGCTCACTCAAGCTTTGGTGGTGGGCGGCGATGCCTAGCGACACACCATGTGAAGCTCACGTCGGTCCAACCATTGAACTTCTTTGCCCGATGGGCGGCCAGCCGGGAGGAGAATGGGAACTTTGGCAGGCATTGGCGCCGAAAGACCCGCCTTACCGCTGGACGAAGCCGTCTGAGGTCCAGTCGATGCCGGTGAATGGAGACAGCAGAGCCGCAGGCCCTGGCTTCCCTTTTGTTGGGCATCTTTCGACGGCGGGTCGAAATTCGGCGGTAGGCCGGCAGGAGGATTCAGTTCCAGTGCCACTCCGGCAGCTCCAGTTTAGGCCGGGGCAACGGAGGCCGAAGCGGGAGGGGCGGCGGGATGATGGGTGGCACCGGCCCGGTGTATTGCCAGGCAAATTGACGGTAGCCCCGACGGAAAATGAACAGGCCGATGAGGAATCCCAGGCTGAAAAAAGTCAACCAGGTCGAGGTGGAGATGCGGAATTGGTTTCTCATAATAAGTTTCGTGTTTTGAGGGTGACAGCGGCCCAGTTGCATGAATACTTGGTTATCTCGCAAGGACGCCGCTAAGAAAATTTCGGTTTCGGTTGATACGGTGGAGCGCCGCGCTGTCCCGTGGCAGGATCAGCGCGTGGGCCAGCGCCCCTTTGTCCACCGGACCGTTCGCATCGCGGTCATGCCCTGGAAAGAACCACGGCGAGTCTGGGTAGTACTGCGTCTTCCACTTCGCATGCGCCTCGATCAGGGCCTGCAGGCCCTTGTGATTGGTAACATACGGATTGACGGCATGCTGCCCCTTGCAACGCCAAACGTGAATGGATTTACCATCGGCCGTCGTGGTCCCGAACTTATCGCTCCCCCACATCAGCATTTCGGAGGTGCGCAGGCCCGTGTTGGCCTCAAATAGCATCTGAA
>JBAXTC010000568.1:0-5353 GCA_037130375.1 Verrucomicrobiota bacterium
GTCGCCGACCCATTTGGAGCGGAACTCGCCCATCTCCATCACCGGCAGGGCGCATTCGCTGGCGAAGCAGTCAATGAGAAAGGATTTGCCGACGCCAACGCGGCCTGGCACGAGGACGCCGCGTTCGAGCACGTCGGTCTTGGCGTTACGGATGAGCCAGGCCAGCTCGCGCAGCCTCTTCTTGGCAGCGGCATGCGTGGCCACGCGGTCGAGAGTCACCCCAGGTTTGGGATCTTTGAAGCGCACCAAGCCCTGGCAGTATTCCTCGATCAACCTCTTCTTGCTGACGGTCACATGCTCCTGTGTGACCCGGATGCCATTGCGGATGGCCTCGGCCAGGAAGTGTCGGATGCGCAGCAAGTTCAGTCCCGAAGTGCGCGACGCGAGTTCCTCGGCGGAGAAATCGCTCCAGGCGGAGAAGGGTTTGCCCTCCGCCATCTCTTCAGCCCAGCCGGACTGGAGAAAACGGAGACGATCGTCCGCTTCAGGCAATTCGATGCGCACCTGGGCAACATAGGGGTTCTGGAGCAAGCGGGCGCTGAGTTCGTCGGCGGTTTCGGTGACCAGCACGACGCCGATGTCCAGCCGGGCGAGTTCCGGCGCCGCGGCCCACTTGAGGAACGTCACCAGGTTCATCCGCTCTTCCATGCTGGCGTTGGCTTCCTCGCAAGCAGGAATCAACTTCTCGGGGAAATCAATGATCAGAGTGATCCCCCGCCATTTCTCCTTCTCCTCCGCCACGCGCAGGAAGAAACGGCGGAGCAACGGCGCGAGGTGCAGGAGATCTCGCGGCGGGCCGGAAGCATGGAAATTCGTGTTCTCGACGCTGTCATAGACTTCCAACCACTCGAAGAACCGTTTTTGCATGTCAGCCGTGCCGAAAGTCAGCCCGCCGCTGATGTCGTAGAAGAGGAGGCAGGCGCGCTCCGGGAACAGGCGGCTCACAAGGAACGTCTTGAGCGGCACGTAGCTGAAGTGCGAGTTGTCCTGAACGGGAAACAGATCGAAGATGTTGCCGTGGAGGATGAACAGCGAATACGTGCCGCCATTCCAGCGGCGCGCCAATTCGAGCGCCCAACCTTTGAGCGGCAGACGGGATGCGGTGGACGAGATGGGGGATGTAGAGTCAGTGCTCATGGGACGAAATGGTTAAACTGAAATCCGAAAACCGAAATCCGAAGGGGAGCGGAAATCCGAAATCCGAAAACCGAGATCCGAGGGAAATCCGAGGCTCGAAATCCGAATTCGGACTCGGCGGGCACGCAGTGTTGTCGATGAGCGTTTGGTGCCTGGCGCAGGCAGCAGACCGCGGTGGACGGACGGAATACCGAAACATGCAGCCGGAGTTCGCAACCTTCGGATTTCGGTTTTCCTTCGGTTTTCGGATTTCGGATTTCGGTTTTCGGATTTCATCTTTCATCCCCTCTGCCTTTGCCGCGCAGGATTGATCTTCCTGAAAGGCAGATTTTCGATAACCGGCGGCGTCCCTGTCGGGAGAGATGCGGCAGTGGCCTGGTAACCGACGCGGAGTTCCGTGGGAGGCAGGTCGCCCACGAGGTCCTTGAACTCATCCATTTCGGAAAGCCACTTGTTGGTCTGGTCCAGGTGTTCGACGGTGGCGTCGATGCGAGCGGTGAGGGCCTCGGCATTTTTTGTGGCAACGGCATCGGCGCGGATGAGTTTGATCTGCTGGTCGAGCCGTTCCTGCTCGGAGACCACCAGCGCCAGATTCGATTCGGCTTGCTCGCTGCGTTGCTGGCGTTTTCGCAAGACTTCTAACCGCTCCAGGCGCGAGCCGAGGTAACGCTGCCGGGTCTCGAGGGCGGTGCCATTGCCTTTGGCCTTGAGGGCCTCGACTTCGGCGTTCAGGCGAGCCGCTTCAGCCTCGGCATCCTTCAACACCGCCGGCACGTTTTCGCTCCGCTCAGTGTCCAGGAATTGCTGGAGCGATTCCTGGATGCCCAACAGGCGCAAGTAGGTCCACATCAGCTCATCCAGCTTGCGAAGACGAGGGTCGGTGGTTGGGTCGGCCGATGCCAAAAGGTTGTCCGCGCTGGCCGTCTCGATGTCATGGCACACGGCGGACAAGCGGCTGTACTGCTCACGGCGCTCGAGCGAAAGCGAACCGATCAGCGTGTTGCGGCGCTCGATGAAGGCCGCGACCTTTTGCATTTCCTCAGCCCGCTTGACGGCGTCGCGGCGGCGGTCCACCCAACGGCGAAAGAACGGCAGGTCCGGCAAATAAATCCAGCCCAGAGTGTAGCACGTGACGCCGGCAATGAGCGGAAGCAGCGCCCCGACCATGAAACCCGCGCCCAGGGTGAGCAACCCAAGCGCCGCGTGCTGCGGGCTCTTCAGAAACTCGCTATGATAATTTGGCGCTTGCTCGTCCATGCGGTTCTATTCAGATATGTGTCTGACTTCGCACTTCGGACATCGGACATCGGATTCCATCCGGGCTCTGCTACACTTTTATTCCGTTAGGCGTAGGCGATTCTTCCTCCAATCGCCGCAGCAGTGCCTGGCAGAAGGTGATGAACCACGGTTTGCGCCGGCTTTCCTCCGGCGGTTCGGCGGGTCGCGGCACCTTCAGAATCTCAATCAATCGCCCTGGATTGGGCGCCATCAAGAACACGCGATCACCGAGATAAACCGCCTCTTCCACCGAGTGCGTCACGAGGAAGACGGTGCTCTGCTGTTCTTTCCACAGATCGATGAGCAACTCCTGCATCCGCAGACGGATGCCCGGGTCCAGGGCTCCAAACGGCTCATCCATGAGGAGGATACGCGGCTGCAGGATGAGAGTGGCGGCAATGGCCACGCGTTGTTGCATGCCCCCGGAGAGTTCAGACGCGAATTTCGTCTCGGAACCTTCCAGGCCGACTTTCTTCACCCACTCGGATGCCTTAGCCATGCGCTCGGAGCGCGGCACGCCCCGCAGTTTCAATCCGAACGCGACATTTTGGATTACATTGAGGTGAGGCAGAAGCGAGTATTTCTGGTCCACGAGGCCACGGTCTGGACCTGGTTCCTGAATCGGCTTGCCCAGGACGAGTGCCTTTCCGCTGGTGGGTGGGAAATGCGGGCTTAGGCCGGCGATGATGCGAAGGAGAGTGGACTTCCCGCAACCCGAGGGGCCCACCAGGGTGATCAGTTCACCCACATAAGGCAAATCCTCAATGGTGAAGCTGATGTCCTGGAGAGCGACCTTGGCCGCCGCCCCCTTGCCAAAGCTCTTGCAGACACGGTCAAAGGTCACCACGTCCGGAGGAGCCAACTGCCGAGGGAGGACCGGAGCCGTCAGCAGACCCTCGGGTTTTTCGGGCTTCGCCGGGCGGGGGACAGTGCTGTCGGGGTGACTGGGGTCTGGCATAACTACTTGGTCTTGCGGTACGGGAAAAGCAACTCGCCCCCCAACCGCCACAACTGGTCGCACGCTACAGCAATCAGCACGATGACGATGATGACCGCAAAGATGGAAGCGGTTTGGCTGCGTCGCTCCGAGATGCCGATAAGAGCCCCAAGCCCGTATTGCGGGCGCACATAGACCTCGGCCATGATGATCCAGCCCCAACCCACTCCATACACTCCGCGCAGGTGGTCCCAGATATTGGCCTGCGCGACGGGAAACAATACATGCCGCACAAGCTGCCATTGAGAAGCGCCCTTGGTGACCGCCACATCCAGAAAAGCGGACGGCACGTCGGCAATGTCCTTAATGACCAACGGCAGCAAGGCGACAAAGCAGCCGATGAACAAAAACCCGATCTTTTGAGTTTCACCGGTCCCGAACCACGTCAGACTTAGCGGAATGAAGACCACAATTGGGACATAAGCCCCGGTCAGCGCCAAAGGACGGAAGAAGGCCGCCACGGAGGAAAAGGTGGCCATATAGACTCCCAGCGGCACCGCGACAATGGCTGCCAGCACGAAACCGGTCGTTACTCGCAACCAGGAAGTTAGCGCGCTACGAACCAGCCCCTGTTCGAGATGCAGAGGCACGAAGGAGCGCAACACCTCGAACGGACTGGGAAGAATAAGCGGCTGAACGATTCTTTCTCCAATCTGGCCGCGGGTCAGGAACCACCACACCACCAGGATCACGCCAACAAACAACGCCGTAAGACCAAGGGAACGGGAGTAATCCAATTCGCCACGCACATGCAGCCGGGCCAGGCGCACCACCAATGTCAGCAGCGCGCCGAAGACCAGCGCAAAAGCCAGGAAGCCGAGTAAAGGTCGCAGTTCGGTCATGGAATCTTGTGTCGGATTTGGGACTCTTCCCTATCCGTCGTCACGTGTCGTCGAAAACCCTCTCTGCGGTTTACGACCCGGATTCGAGCGGGAACACCTTGACCTCGACGCGCCGGTTCTTCTTGTTGTGATCGGCGTTGCTCGGGTCGGTGCATCCAGGCAGCGGATTCTCCCAGCCGTTACCGACAACCTTGAACTTGTTCGGGTCGAACTTGTACTTCTCCATAATCGACTTGCGAACAGAGTCGGCGCGGTCGTAAGAAAGCTGCCGGACGAGGTCGGAGGGGACAATCCCCTTGCGACTGGCGTCGGTGTTGCCTTCGATGATGATGTAGGCGTTGCCAAACCGCCCGGCGAGCTTGCCGATTTCCTCCAACGTGTTCGGAATGGTCGTGTCATACTCCGGGTTGAGCGCGGCCTTGTTCGGCTCGAACGAGATCAAGACCGCCTTGGTGAGGATCTGGCCGGCGCCCGCCTCAGCGCTCATCTTCATCAGCGCATCCGGTTTGAAGGTCGGCTGCGACAAGTCGCGCACATCCTTATATTCCTCGGACATGGCCGCCAAGACCGAGGCGGCCTTGACTTTGGCCGCGGGCACTGAGGTGCTGATAGTTCCGATGGACTTATAGATGGTCGAGGCGCTGTTCCACACGACCTCGAAGCTTGCCGGATTAAACGGGTCGAGGAAGAATTTTGCGTTTTCGCGGTAGTTGGCGAGATGGGCATCGCCCTCGGTAATGCCACCGTCTTTGCCCACCATACTCTTGCAGTCCTCGAGCGGTAGGCTGAACGCTGTGGCAAGAGCCTGGGCCGCGCGGCTCGGGTCTTTGCGCACCATGTCCACACCTTCGAGGATGCCCCGGACCATGCCTGAGACGATTTCCGGGTGGTCGCGGTAGAAATCGTTGCGCACTGCCCAGACGTCCGCGATCAAATGGTTGGCCGTCCCGGTCGTCACTACCAGGCGCGACCCTTTCAACTTGTCGGTTACGTTGTAGATGTCCGGGGACCAACCCACGAAAGCGTCGTAGCTCGGGTCCTGCACGAAAATCTTTGCCGCCGAAGGCGCATCCGCCGACCACTTGAAGTCAATGTCACC
>JBAXTC010000569.1:0-5352 GCA_037130375.1 Verrucomicrobiota bacterium
ACGGCAGTCGGCGCACTTTTCTTCGATTATCGGAGTGTTAGCGCCGACTCCCGTCGGCGGCTACGATTTCTTGAAACCACCCTGCATCCGTCCCAGGGCGGATTCAAGAACCTGTAAAATCTAGCCGTCCACGGCAGTCGGCGCACTTTTCCTTGATTATCGGAGTGTTAGCGCCGACTCCCGTCGGCGGCTACGATTTCTTGAAACCACCCTGCCATGCGCCCGCTTCCTGCTTTGCAGGCTTGCCTTGCCTCGAAAACTTCCCGAACCTAACGCCAATAGACTATGGCCAAAAAGGCATTGATTACTGGCGTTACCGGGCAGGACGGTTCCTATCTGGCAGAGTTGCTCTTGTCAAAGGGCTATGAAGTGCATGGCATCATCCGCCGCGCAAGCACCTTCAATACAGGCCGATTGGATTCAATCTATGACGATCCGCACTCGGACAAAAGCCGGTTGTTTTTGCACTACGGCGATCTCAGCGATGCCAGCGCGCTGGCACGCCTAATCGGCAGGATCCAGCCCGACGAAGTCTATAATCTCGCGGCTCAGAGCCATGTCCGGGTCAGTTTCGACAGCCCGGAATACACCACGGACATCACCGCGACCGGCTCCGTCCGTCTGCTCGAAGCAATTCGTGAGACCGGCATCCGGCCCCGTTTTTATCAGGCCTCCTCGAGCGAAATGTTCGGCCTCGTGCGCGAAGTCCCCCAGACCGAGCAAACCCCCTTTTACCCGCGCAGCCCCTACGGCTGCGCCAAGGTCTTCTCCTATTGGATCACGGTCAATTACCGCGAGTCCTATGGCCTCCACGCCTCCAACGGAATACTCTTTAATCACGAGTCGCCGCGGCGCGGCGAGACGTTTGTAACGCGGAAAATCACGCGCGCGGTGGCACATATCCAGGCCGGGCTCGAGCAGAAGCTGTTTCTGGGCAACCTGGAAGCCAAACGCGACTGGGGCTACGCCAAAGAATACGTCGAGGCGATGTGGCTCATGCTGCAGCAAAACCAGGCGGACGATTACGTTATCGCAACCAGCGAGACCCATTCAGTGCGCGAATTCCTGGAATCCGCCTTTGGCCACGCCGGCCTCGATTGGAAGCAGCACGTGGAGATTGATCCGCGCTATTATCGGCCAGCCGAAGTGGACCTGCTAATTGGAGATTACAGCAAAGCCAAACGCCAATTGGGTTGGGAGCCGAAAACGAAGTTTGTGGACCTCGTGAAGCTGATGGTGGACGCCGATATGGAGTTGTTGCGCCGGCACCGCCAGGGCCAAATTAAGGTCAGCAGCTAACCCAACAGCCCCTTCCGTCCCCCACAAAACTGTAGCCGCCGACGGCAGTCGGCGCACTTGGGTGCCTTTTCTTGGCCTGCGCCCGGATTAGCCCGTGAGCAGGCCCGCCACCATGCGCATTGGACGCGCCCTACACGCCTCATTCTGGAGCACCCAAGTCAGTTCTTGGGACATTTAAGCGTGACAAACGACCCTGTCTCGGGCACCAAGATCCGTCATGAACACTGGATCCGGACCACTTCGTTCTGCTCCGCCCGTCAGGCCGCCTTACGCTAGCGAGCTTATCTCGCATCCCGAGTGGATTGGCTGCCGGCAAGAATTGTCGGCAAGGCCGCCCTCGCCTGTGTTGTCTATTCGAAGGTTGACCCCCCTGTAGCACAATCCAGGATGAAACGTGCTTCAATCTGGATTCTCTTGGGCAGCTTGGCCGCGTTGATGGGTTTTTCCATCCATCTGGCCGCCACGCGCATCTACCAGGTGGACGAATGTAACGAACTCACTGTTGCCAGAATTCTGGCAACCGGTGAGGCAAAGTCGTTCCGGGGGAACATAGGCTTGCTCCAATTCCCTCTTTCATGGGCGGCTCACGGTGCCAGTCAGTCCGGCGATTTGTTCGTGTCGGCTCGTATGGTTATGGTGGCGATCTTTTGGCTCAACCTCGTACTAATCGCCATCGCCACTGGCGAACGACTTCTTTCCCGCCGAGGGTTGGTCGCCCTGCTCGGGGCAGCCACCCTGGCTCCCCTTTGGGACTATGGGTTCGAAATACGGCATGACAACCTGCTTCTGACAGGGCTGCTGCTTATCTGGTGTGTCGTACGGGTTCGGCCGAAAGGGCCGCCCTCCTATTTTGTCGCTGGAGCGCTCGCCGTCGCTCTGCAGTTCACTGCCTACAAGGCATTCGTCTATTTTATTCCCCTTTCGCTGGCGATTCTGGTTTTTCCTCCGCCCGGGCACAAGACACCCCGTTGGAAATTGGCCTTGTTCTGGGCCGTCGGCGCTTTCGGAATGCTTTTGGCTTTCCGTCTGATCTATGGTGCCTATGGTGCAACGGAGCTGTTGGATGTCCATCGCAACAACTTTCAATTTGTGTCGAACGTGGCCACGGGCAGCAATCGGTTTGGGCCGGGGATAGCTTTGGGTCGGCTCCCCGGTCAGACACCTCTGCTGCTGACATTGGTGGCATCTGCGCTCGTGGCTGTAGCGGTGGATCTCCGACGGCGTGGGAAACCTGCTTTAGCTTGGGACGGAAGCCTGCCCGAGGCTTTGCTTCTGGCGGCCACTTTCGCAGCTCTGCTCGTAAATCCAACGCCTTTTCCCTACAATCTCCTTCATTTGGTGCCTTATGCCTTCCTGTTTGCCTTCCGGCACGCGTCGGTGATTTACGGCCAAATCCGCGATAACCGCGCTCTCCTACCGCTCGTTGGAAGCGTCCTGGTGTTTGTGCACTTGGTGCCATTCTGCGTCGCCACGCGAAGGCATTGGGATCGGCCGAGTTCCCGGCAGATGTGCCTGATGCGCCTCGCCGAAGATCTGACGGACGCGGCGAAGGATTCTGTCTTTGACGGGATCGGAATGGTGCTCACCCGGCCGACCATGGATCCACGGTCGTTTCTTCACAGTCTGAACATTCAAAGCTTCGTGAAAGGACCGGGGCCGCGGGTCCGCGAAATGCTGGCCGCACGGCCGGCAACGGTCATCATTCCGAGTTACCGCACCGATTGGCTTCCAAAGGAGGACCACGACTTCATTCGTAAACGATATGTTCCGGTGGCGGATGATTTCTGGGTATTGGGACAGGTACTTCCTGCGGGCGGAGGTGTTTTTGAAGTCGTCCACCCGGGCCGCTATCGCATTTCCTCACTCCAGGCCTCGGACCTTGCCGAGGCTCGCCTCGGAGCTTCCGGGCGATCACTTGCTTCATCGGACGAGGGGAGTTTCACTGCGACCTTGGATGGCGTGCCAGTGTCCAGTCGTCCGGTGGAACTTACGGTGGGCACACATCGAATCGAAAGCAAACCTGATTGCCAAGTCGCCGCTGTTTGGGTGGGGCCCAAGCTCGATCGAGTTGGCCCCTTGAGCCAAAGCGACCACCGGTTGCTGTTTGTCAACTGGTATTGACCAGCACTATGAACCGCGCTCTAATCTTCGTCCTTCTCGCCAGCCTGGCCGGCTTGATTTGGTTTTCGCACCGGCTGGCTGGGGTTCGCATCTATCATGCGGACGAATGCCAGAATGTTTCCATGGCCAGAATTATTGCTGCCGGCCAGACGAAAGCCTTCTATGCCGACGCCGGGTTACTCCAAACGGGGCTGCTTTCCTGGCTGGCTCGCGGCGCCACCCAATCGGTTGATATTTTTGTGGCTACCCGCTTTGTGATGCTGGAGCTGTTCTGGTTGAACGTCGTCCTCCTCGCTCTGGCCACCGGGGAACGACTCCTTTCGCGCCGGGGCCTGATTGCCCTGGTCGGGGCCGCCACCTTGGCACCTCTTTGGGATTATGGATTCGAGATACGTCCTGACAACCTGTTGCTCTGCGGCGTGCTGCTGATGTGGTGTGTGGTGCGGGTTCGACCCGCAGGCTTGCAGCCCTTTTTCATTGCCGGCGCCCTCGCGGCAGGACTCCAGTTTGTTACCTTCAAGGCCCTTGTTTTCACCCTGCCCATTTCGGCGGCGATCCTGGCTTTCCCGCCACCCGGTCAACGAGCGACCCGATGGAAGCTGGCCTTGGCCTGGGCAAGCGGTGCGCTCGGGATGTTTGTGCTGATACGCGTGGCCTATGGAGCCGCAGGCTTATGGGATGTGTATATGGCGAACCTTAGCAGGGTGTTAGGGAATGGCACCGAGGTGAATCGCTTTTGGGCATCGGAAGCCCTGGGCCGGCTGCTCAGTCAAACGCCGCTGCTGCTGGCATTCGTGGCTGCGGCTCTGGTCGCTGTGGCTGTGGACGTGCGACGTCGTGGAAAGGCGGCTTTGACGTGGGATGGCACTTTGCCGGAAGCTTTGCTTTTTCTGGTCGCGCTCGTGGTTCTCCTCGTCAATCCAGCACCCGAGCCATACAACCTTCTGCATCTGGTTCCATACACGTTTCTGCTTGCCTTCCGTTGTGCGTTGGGGCTTGCGAAAGAGATCTGGGGCCGTCCCGTGCTTCGTCCGGTGCTGGTGGCGCTCGTCGTGGTCTCGTGGCTCGTACCGTTTGGCGCGGCTACCTGCCGGCATCTGGGTTTCACGAACTATCACCAGGAAGCTCGAATGCGCCTGGCCGAGGGGTTGACCGACCCGGCAAACGATCCGGTTTATGACGGGGTCGGGATGGTGCCCACCCGGCCCAGTATCCATTTCCAGTGGTTGCTCCCCAACCTGGTTCGCCCGAACGAAAAACAAGGACTGCGCGTGCGGGAAATGCTGGCCGCCCGGCCGGCAGCCGTGTTCATCCCCAACTATCGCACGGACCGGCTCCCCGAAGAAGACCACGCCTTCATCAGGGAACGTTACGTTTCTCTCACGGACGATTTCTTGGTCTTGGGAAAGGTGCTTCCTGCCGGCGGCGGCACTTTTGAAGTCGTCCATCCGGGACGCTACCGCATCTCTTCGCTCCAGGGATCAGATCTGGCCGGAACCTACCCGGAAGGTTTGGCGGGCTTGCTTTCCCCGGTGGAAGATGGGAGCATCATCGGTACTCTAGACGGCGCGCCTTTGTCCAAACGCCCCGTCGAGCTGACGGTGGGAACCCACCGGATAGAAACCAAACCTGATTGCCAGCCAGCGGTCGTTTGGATGGGACCCCGGCAGGATCGGATCGGACGATTGGGCGACAGCGACCATCGCTTCCTGTTTGTCAAGTGGTACTAGGCCGACGCCAGCAATTTACTTTGGGGAGCAGTGTGAGGCAGACCTCCTCATCTGATTCAACCAGGTGGGTGGCACTTAGGTACGTGCTACCCGGTACCACTCTGTTATCTCTGTTATCTCTCTAGTACCTACTGTATCCTCAAGTATCCTCAAGTACGGAATTGGCTACGCCGGGAGCCAAAGCGCCGTCGCCGCTAAGCGC
>JBAXTC010000057.1:0-19046 GCA_037130375.1 Verrucomicrobiota bacterium
TCGAGTATGTGGTGCAGGCCAGCGGGGATTTGTTCGCGCCGGTCTGGGAGAACGTCTCGACCAATGTGGCGGGAGCGGACGGACGGTGGACGTTTGAGGATTCCACGGCACTCCAAAGGCAGCGGTACTACCGCTCGGCAAATCCGTAAGCCGCCCAGTGTTGCCGCAGAACCCGCGCCCGCGTTAGTTCTCGGGGGGTGCGCCTCAGTTTATAGCCACACGAGCCGCACGGTTCGCAAAGCTCCGTAGGAGCGGCATGTTTATAGGAACCGGAACCAACAACGATCTCCGCAAGGCATGGAACCTCGTCTGCTGCCCAATCCGACATGCCGCTCCTGACGGAGCTTGGTTCTCGGGCGAGGCACCTCAGCTATAAACATACCGCTCCTACGGAGCTATGCCCGACGGGCCGCCCCCGCAAGCTCCGTCAGGAGCGGCATGTTTATGGCCACACGGGCTGCACGGTTCTCGGTAGGAGCGGCATAGAAGCCCGCGCAGCAGTTGCGATTTTTGGTGATGTGGATTGAGAACGACTTTTGGCCGTCGCTGCGGTTCTCAACCAGACGCGATCCACTCCCTGAGCGCTGGCCGCACTATTTCGTTCGAGCTTCACCGTTTCGCTCGCAGGCTCGCCAAAACCGCCGACCGAATCGAGTTCACCTGTCTCTGTGTATCGAGACGTGTTACGGACTGTTCGTTCAGTTCCAGTTGCTCTCCACGCGCGGGTATCGCCCCGGCGCAGTCATGCGGGATGCCCTGAGGTTGAGCGAGAATCGCGTCGTCGCTGCAATGCAGGAGCCCAGGCGACTTAAGCCGGCGGAAACCCCAGCACCCGGCCCACCTCAGCCTCTGTCGTCAGTCCGGCTTGCACGAGCCTCTGCGCGCTTTCCGCCAGTGAGGGTTGGGCCGTCAAACCCTCGAAGTCATGGGCACCGATGCGGCGGCGGACGGCATCAGTCACCCGCAGCCATTCCACCAGCGGCAGCCGGCCCCGGTAACCCGTGCCGAGGCAGCTTGGGCAGCTTTTGCCCGCGCATTCCCCGCAGCGACGGCGCAGCAGCCGCTGGTTCAGCACCAGCTCCAAAGCGGCCCCGATTGCCGAGTGATCGGCGCACATCGCCCATAGTCGTTCAAACACACCTTTGCACGACCCGGCGTGCAAGGTCGAAATCACCAGATGCCCCGTCAGGGACGCACGCACCGCGATGTTGGCGGTCTCTTCATCTCGCACCTCTCCGATGACCAACACCTGTGGGTCCTGGCGGAGCAGATGCCGCGCGGCCTTCGCGAAATCCAGTCCACGCGCTTCGTTCACCTCGGTTTGCATGACGCCGGGCACGATTTGCTCGGCCGGGTCTTCGACCGTGATGATGTGCCGGCTGCCGCCTTCTGCCAGGGCGCGCAGGCAGGCGTAAATCGTCGTGGTCTTGCCGCTGCCCGCCGGGCCCGTCAGCAGCAGCAGCCCGGCTGTTTGGCGGAGAAACCGGTCCAGCTCCGCCCGCACCTCGGCCGGGAACTCCAATTCCGCGATGGTTCTCACCCCGGCAGCGTTGAACAGTCGGAGGACGATCTTTTCCCCCGTCACCGTAGGATAGGTGGCCACCCGGATGTCGCTGCGAGCGCCGACCGCGGCCTGGTCGATGCGGCCATCCTGCGGCAAGGACTCCTGGTAGGTCTTGAGTTTGGCCAGAAACTTGATGCGGCCGAAGACCCGGTCCGCGACTTCCTCGGGCAGGTCCGCCGTCGGGGTCATCACTCCATCGAGCCTGAATGCCACCGCCGCAGCGGCGCCGCGCTTATGCAGGTGAATATCGCTGGCCCCCGCCCGCTCCGCCTGTTGAACCAGACGTTCCAGAACCTCCGGAGCGGAAGTTTGCTCGCTTGCCGTTTCTGATTCTTTATGGCTGCTGTTCTTTTCCACGGAGATTTAACACTGACTGAGTGTGTGCATTGCCGACGAGTTGGACAAGTCGAAGATCGAAACCTGACTTCGGTCACACCACGGTGCCTCGACCGAGTCTGTGGCAGACATTGACAGCACTGGTTTGAACGGCCGCAGCCTGGTCCCACCTCAGGCCAACGCGAGATGGCGCTGTGGGGCAGAGAGTTCACGCCACTGACCGACCCCAAGGCTGCCCAATTCAAAACTCCCAATCCGCATGCGAATGAGACGCAAAGTTGGATGGCCGATGGCGGCGGTCATGCGTCGCACCTGCCGGTTCTTTCCTTCGACCAGCTCCAGGCCAATCCAACAGGTCGGCACGGCTTTGCGGAAGCGGATTGGCGGATCACGCGGTGGAACGTCCGGCTGCGGTTTCAGGGGCCAGGCGCGGCATGGCAGGGTCGGGCGGCCCTGGACGACCAGTCCTGCTCCCAGCCGGGCCAACGCTTCGGGTGCAGGCTCTCGTTCGACCTGCGCCCAGTATTCACGTTCGTGGGCGTGTCGCGGGTGCAGCAACCGCTGGTTTAAGTCCGGTTCGTCGCTGAGCAGCAACAATCCTTCCGAGTCGGCATCGAGCCGGCCAATGGGATAGACGCGTTTCGGCAACCCGAATTCGGCGAGTGGGCGGTTGGGCGAGCCGTCGGGTGAGAATTGCGAAAGGACGCCGCAGGGTTTGTTGAACGCAATCAGCATGAAACCAGGATCGATGGCGCCATTCAAGCCGGTTAAACTGAAAAAAGCAGGCTCTCGCGGAGAAGACGCGTCAGAGCCCAAAGAACTTCTTCAGATTCACTTCCCAAGCCACGCGCTCCGCTTTGTCAAAGCGAACGTTGACGCGCAAAATATTCTCTTCCATTATCTTAAGGGTGTAACCGGGGAAGTCATAAAAGAAGAACGGGTCCGCCTGCACCCAGGGATGCTTTTCCGGGAGATAGAGGTAAACATTGTGCTCGCTGCCGATTGGGCCGAGGGAAACACCGCTTAAGGTGTTCAAGGAGACGTTCCATTGCAGCGACTCGAGTTCCACGCCGCCCTGGGTCACGTGGCGGTCGGTTGAAATCAATTGAGGCACACCGCGCTTCTCATGGATGGCGAGCAGAACGACGGACGCCGGTTCGAGGCGCACGGAGAACTGCCCCCGGACTTCGCCAAAGAATTTCTGCTTCCAGAAGTCGAAGGCCACGCAGGTCTTACCCGAATCCAACCCGAGTCGATCGAGCGAAATGACCTTTTCCGCCGGGGCCTTTTCGTCGGCGTTGAAAACCCCCAGCACCAGCCATTCGCCGAATTTCTTCTTTACGGTCATTGCGAAGATTTCCGGCCGGTCACGCTCGAAGAGGTCGATGGGCCGCGCCGCCTCGCCATAAGAGGGGAACACTTTCCTGAGAATCTCGAGTCGCGGCACGTCGAGGTCAGTCATCCGATCGCCGGAAATCATGTTGCCGCCCGAGAGCGCCACGATCGTGGCGGCCGCCTGCGCTTGCGGCAGAGTCAGGTTCGAGAGGACGACATGGTCCGCGTCATTGATCCAGGCGCGTTTGTGATAGAAGTAGCGTTTGGCGGCAGCCGGGGCGGTACTGGCGGAGTGCAGAAAATACTGGTGCCACGTCACCGGCGGCTGGTCCAGCTCGATGCGCATGCTGTCGAGCAGCCCCACGGTCACCGGCCCGGGGCCGCAATCAAGCAGATGGCAATGCGGTCCGACGGCCTCGCGCATGATTTCAAAGCCGCGCCGATAGATGGCGGCTTTGGTCACGGTCGGATCGTAATAGCGCTCCGCCGCCAGCAGCGACCATTCGACGAAGTCGATCTTGATGAAATCGTACCCCCAGTCATTGGCCGCGGTAGCGAACAGTTTCCGCAGCCAATCCGCGGCGCCGGGATTGGTGATGTCCAGGGCGTAGAGTTTCGGCGTTTGCTGCTCGGCCGCCTTTGACCCTTCGACAAGTCCCGGGACGATCTGTTTGAGCTTGCCGTCCACGCGATGAACCAGCCAATCCGGATGTTTGCGATGAACCTCCGTCCCCTCGGTGATGACATAGGGCGCCAGCCAGATGCCCGGTTTCAGACCGGTGCCGCGAATCTTTTCGGCCAACCATTTCATGCCGTGCGCAAACCGGTCATTGCCCTCCCAATCGCCAAAGGCGCGATAAAAACCGTCATCGACCTGCATGTACTCGAAGCCGAATGGCTTGAGTTGGCGCGCGGCGAACTCGGCTTGCCGCAACACCTCGCCTTCGGTGATCGCGCCGAAAAATGAAAACCAACTGCACCAACCATTGATCGGTGGATTAAGCCGAACGTGATGCACGTCGCCGATGGCCTGGGCGTAAGATTCAAGGGCGGCGAAGGCATTCGGCGCGAAATTGAATATCAAGCGGTCGGATGAGACGCTCGCTCCAGGCTTTAGAACAAACTGCTGTTCGTAGGTGGATTCCGCGACCAGCGAAATCCGGTCATCGAGTTTGCCCGACGATTCGGTTTTCCCGAACCGCGCCATGATTTGCCCTTGGGAAGAGTTGTTCTCCACGTAGCCGACCACCAGGCCTTCGTTCTGGTCGCCAGTGTAAAAAGCCATGTCCCACCAGCTCTTGATGCTTTCACCAGCTTTGGGCTCCCTGACCTTGCCGGCATCGTAATACATCTGGCCGTTGGTCAGCAGGCGCACCACACCCGGCCAGGAACACGCCGCGTCCTCTTCGTGCATCGCTCGGACGGGTTCGAGAGACTGGACGATGATGGGGCCGTTGGAGATGTTTCGGCAGATGGCCTCCAGCACCAATCCGTCGCGCGCGTCGTAAAGAGTGGCCCGGAGTTCGAAATCAAGCTGCTTCTTGACGTCGGCGCAACGGGCGATGAGTTGTTTTCCTGATCCCAAGTCGTCGGTAATTGGCCTGACCTCAATCTCGCGAGTGTAGTCCGGGTCGATTGTGCTGCGGGCACCCGTCGGCGTCATGGCGCGGGCAAAGGCATTGGATAGCAGCGGCACACCGTTTCGCCACGCGTTGAGCCGGCCGGAAGCCGGGGAAAAGTGAACGCCGAAAAGACGGTTCTGGATTTGCCAGGCGGCGGGTTGCTCAGCAGCGGCCCCGAACGAATGGCGCAGGCCGATGGGAACGCTGGCGCTTGCCAGGGCCACGGTTTTGATAAACTTGCGTCGGGGCGTCAGAAGGTTCATGGTAGCTTATGGGTTTCGGTTGCGTGCGTATCGCTCAACGGGCGTATTTATCCGCGAAATCCTCACCGGCTGCAACTGTGGAAATCCTCCAGAAAGCAGAATGCTGGCCGCTTCTTCATCTCCCGCTCCACCCCCGACCGGCCCCGCTGACGTTTTCCTTCATCCTTCCCTTCGCGCTTCCACTGATTTTACAGCCCGAACTCCTTCTGATGCCCCAGCTTTCTCTTGGATTCCGGCGCTTTCTTGAATGTCTCGTCCAGGGCGGCGACGTTCGACGGGCGCTCGATAGCCTTGCCGTCCATCAGCTCTTTTACTGTGCGGAGTTGGAGACGCGGATACTTCTGCTGAATGGTCTTGTGGTCGTAGAAGCCGGCACTTACGGCCTCGGCCACCATGTCTTTGGTCGGTGGCTGGAGGGAAATCAGGACACCCATCGCGGCCTTCTCCCGCTCCAGAACGCCGCGCAAATCGCGCACGTCTTTGACGCCCGTCTTGCCGCCTTTGACTTGAATGATGATCTGCTCCGCCTTGCTCGCCTTCGGGTCATCGCGGAAAAGAATCTTCCCGTCAATGCCGTGGTCAGCGCCTTTCTTCTGCTCGACGGGCCGCGCGCCTACCAAGCCCAGGGCCCACCATTGGAATTGGAATTTGTCCTGGTCGGCGAGCTTGGCGGCGTCCGCCGGGGTAACCGGCTCGCCAATGGTCTCGATTTTGATGCGTCCGCCATGAGCTTCGCGCAACCGATGCTTGATGAGCGAGGTGGCAAGCTGAGTGATGTCAATGCCTACCCAGCGCCGATCGAGTCGTTGCGCTGCATCCACGGTGGTTCCGCAGCCGCAGAACGGGTCGAGCACCAGATCGCCGGGCTGGCTGCTGGCAGCGATGATGCGCTCCAACAGGGCGAGAGGTTTCTGGGTGGGATAGCCGAGTCTTTCAGCGGCCTGCGAATTGATCGGCGAAATGTCACTGATGACGTCTTGGAGAGTTCCGCCTTCGCTGAGGAATCGTTTGAAGCGAGGGAATCCTTCACCTTTGCCGCTGCGCGCGCGGGGCCAGTGGATAAAGCCGTGCTGCTCGAGCAATTCGAGTTTCTCGGTGGTGGAAAGCTTTTTTGCTGCCTCCGCTCCGATGAGGCCTTCGACCGTCTGGAGGTTGATTTTCCAATGTGACCCTTTGCTGGTGGGGTTAAACCCTCGCCACGAGGCCCCCGAGTCGCCATGACGAACACCCGGCCCAGTCAGGTTATCATCCGCCCATTTGCGTCCGTCCCCCTCTTCATTTCGGTAGCGGGCGGAGTATTCTTCGCTGTGCGGCACGAGCACGTTGCTCCAGCGATAGCTATCACACTTGGAATAGAAGAGGATGGAGTCGTGGATTTCACCCCATCGTTTCGCTGCCGACTGAGCGCTGGTTCGTTTCCAGATGATTTCATTACGGAACTTGTCTTTTCCAAAAACCGCATCGAGCAGCAGCTTGAGATAATGCGACGCGGTGGGGTCGCAATGGAGATAAAGCGAGCCCGTGGGTTTGAGCGTGCGGCGGAGTTCGACGAGCCGCGGGGCCATCATGGCGAGATAAGCCATCATGTCATTCGTGCCGAGAAAGGTGTGGAATGCCTGCATCACTTCGCTGACCTTGCCGGGCTGGAGAATCAGCTCCTCATAGAGGCGCTGGCTTTCCTGGTTCCATCTCCAGGTGTCCTCGAAGGCGCGAATCTGGCTCGCGGCCTCGGTGCCGTCCTTTTCGTGGAAGAAGGCGTTGTAGTTCTGCGCGGAGTTGAACGGCGGATCGAGATAGACGAGGTCCACCGTCTCGTCCTTCAAATAGCGCCGCAGAATTTCGAGGTTGTCGCCATAATAAAGCGTGCCCATGCGCCGAACGTAGCCGAGTCGCTGCCTGAAAGCAATGCGCGGCGAGCCGTCACTTCGTCGTCCACAGAGAGCGTTCGAGCGAGGATAAGCCAGGACGGGTAGGGGGGGCGCGTTGGGAAGTTGACAGGGCTAACGCGCGGCACGATCCAGCGCGGCCAGCACAATGCCGGGTGTTAATGCTTCGGGGAGAACGATGGGCGGGTCATTGGGGTTTTTCGGGTAAACGATAACCAGCGGCACGCCGGCGCGGCCGTAGCGGTTCAACTCGTCGGTGATGTCGTCCGGCAATCGCGTGTAGTCCCCGAGCAGCGCAACGGCGTTGGTCTCCTTGAGCTTCGCGCGGACGGACGGAACCTCCAGCGCGAGTTTCTTATTCGCCTGGCAGGTCAGGCACCAGTCGGCAGTGAAATCAACCAGCACGGGATGGCCGGTTTCGCGCGCCCTGGTCAAGGCGGCTGGACTCCAGCGCTGCCAGTCGATGCCATCGGGACTTTCCTTGAGCGTGGCCGTCCTGTTGGCTTCCGCATCTGGCGAGCGCCAGCGCAACTGGCCTTCGACCGCAAAGGCGTAGCCGCCAATCAGTAGCACCAAGGCCGCGGCCAACCCCAGGCTGCGATGCGAGTGGCCTCTTTGGACGAACTCGCCGTAAACCCACGCGGCGAGGGCCAGGATGACCAGAAAAATGCCGAGCCAGAGGGCGCGCTTGCCATAATGCAGCGGGATGAGGCTGAACAGCCAAACGGCGGTGGCCAACATCGGAAACCCCATGGCAACTTTGAATCGCTCCATCCAGGCGCCGGGCTTGGGCAAAAACTTCAGCCACGCCGGCTGCCAGCTTAAGACAACATACGGAGCTGCTAATCCCAGGGCGACGACGACAAACATCAGCACGACAATTGGCGCTGGCTGAGTGAAGGCGAATCCAAGGGCAGCGCCGAGGAACGGCGCCGTACAAGGCGTCGCGAGGATGGTGGCCAGCACGCCATTAAAGAAGGCCCCAACCGACCCGTGTTTCGACGCCAGCGCTCCGGCCGGCCCCATGACGCTGCCCCCGAGGGTTATTTCAAAGAGTCCAAACAAGTTCAGCGCCACGAGGGTGACCAGCACGGTCAGCACGACGAGGAATTGCGGATTACCGAATTGCATCCCCCAGCCGGCCTTATGGCCCGCGGCCTTGACACTAACGATTAGAGCCGCGAGGACGAGGAACGAAACGAGAACCCCAAGCGCGTAGATAAGCCCGAGCTTGCGCACTTCTCGAGGGTCGTCTTTTGCCTGGCCCACAAAACCGAGGATCTTCAGCGCGATAACCGGCAACACACAGGGCATGACGTTCAGAATCAGCCCGCCGATGAAGGCGTAAATCAGCATTTCCAAGAGCGCCGGAGCGGCAATGGCAGGAACCGACGACGCATCCGAACTCAAGTTCGCCGCCGTCGTGGCACCCGAAGCCGCGACCATCAAATCCGCACTGTAGGCCAGGCGCCGGGCGCCGGATTGCTGAACCAGCACCCCTGAGACTTGCGGCGGCCAGTCACTGGCCAGTTTCTTGACATCTTTGCGCAGGCGGATTTTGCCCGCGCCGGCCGGAACTCGGGCGGTGGCCGGTTGCACTGCGAATTTCTCGCTGTCATGCGGGAAGAAATCGGCTTCGGTTGCCGCCTCGTTCGAGTTCCATTCCAGAATCAATGGGCGCAGGTTTCCGATGCCTGAATTTTCCCACCAGGCGCGAGCCGACACGGCGGCGCTGCTTTTCGGAAGTCTCTTTTGCCAGGTCTGGATCAATGAGGCGTCTTTTGACGGCTTTGTTTCGGGACCGATGTTAAGCACAGCCTCGATGCTGGCTTTGCCGGGAATGCACGCGACTTCGCACTCCAGCCACGACACTTTGGCTTTGATGTCGAGCGGTCCGGGGCGCAGATCAGCGGCGAGTTTGAGTGGAACGAGCACGACAGCGTCGGTTGAATAGACATAAGTAGTGAGGTCTTCGTCCGGCAGTTTCTCCGGAACCGGCCACTCGATCGCGCCGGCGGTGATGCCGGGCGGCAGTTGCCACTCGATGGTTGTCGGCGTGCCGGAGCCGCCCGGGTTTTGCCAGTACGTGTGCCAGCCCGGGTCCATGCGGAGATGCACGCCGGCAAGGACGGTGTCCCCCGGCTGCGCCGTTTCCGCCGCCAGAACCAGGCTCGCCTGCGTGTGGGCGGCGCGCGCCGGAAGACCGTTCAGGCAAAGCAAAACCGCACTCAAGAGATTCAAAACCCTTCGCACGTGAATAAGATGCCGCATTTACGGAAAAGTTCGATACTATTTCAGACCGATTGCAAACTTTCGGCTGCCGCCATAACCTGCTCGGATGCCGGCCGAACCCGCTGCTGCTAACTGGACCTGGTTGTGTTCCGGGCGCGAGATATTTCCCGCGATGCTAACCGCTATCGATGCGGCGCGGCACTTGGTCTGTCTCGAGACCTACATTTTTGGGGCCGGTCATCCTGGCGAAGGCATCCGTGATGCACTCGTTCGGGCCCGGCAACGCGGCGTGCGCGTGCAGGTGCTGATTGACGCGCTCGGCTCGATGGGTTTGGCAGCCTCGTTTTGGAAGCCATTGAGCGCTGTTGGTGGCGAGGTGCGCCAGTTCAACCCCCTTTCCTTAAACCGGTTCGGCGTTCGTGACCATCGCAAGCTGCTGGTTTGCGATAACCAGGCGGCTTTTGTCGGCGGATTCAACATCGCCCCAGAATACGACGGCGATGGTGTCACGCGCGGCTGGTACGACGTGGGGCTAAAAGTCGAGGGGCCGCTGCCGGCGCAATTGAGGGTCGCATTCGCAGAAATGTTCGCGCGCGCTGATCTCCAGCAAGAACGATTCGTGCGCCTGCGAAAATCGGTCGCCAAAAAGCTGCTGCTGACACCGAAGGAGCAGCTCCTGCTGAGCGGTCCGGGACGCGGTCGCAACCCGCTCAAGCAGGCTTTGCACGGCGATTTGGCGCGCGCTGCGAACGTGCGCATCATGATGGGCTACTTTCTTCCGACCTGGCGAATCCGGCGCGAGCTCATGCGGATCGCGCGGCAGGGGGGCAACGTCGAGTTAATTTTGGCGGGGAAGTCCGACGTGCTGATTTCGCAACTGGCCGGGCAGAGTCTGTATCGACGGCTCCTGAGAGCCGGAGTCAGAATTTACGAGTACCAGCCGCAAGTCCTCCACGCAAAGCTGATCATCGCCGAAGATTTTGTTTACGCCGGTTCGGCGAACCTGGATCCCCGCAGTCTCAATATCAACTATGAGCTGATGATTCGGTTCGACCAGAAGGAGATGGCCGAGGAGGCGCGCGCGGTATTCGCCGGAGCCCTTAAGCAATGCCGTCCCATCACGCTGGAGAGCTGGCGGAAGTCGCGGACAGTCTGGCGTCGGCTGAAGCAGCGTTGGGCGTATTGGCTGTTGGTGCGTCTCGATCCCTACCTCGCCCGCTGGCAGTGGCGAGCCTTGCCGGATTAGCACGCCAGCACCACGAGGTAGCGCAACGGTGATGCCATTGTGCCAGACGAATTCACTCGCTCGAACTCCGAATCAATTAGAGCAAAAAGCGCCCGGGTTTCCAACCGCGAAACCTCTCTGTGCTGAAGAAATCAGGGCCAATTCATGAAGGCGATCTGGCGCACGGGAGGTTTTTGGTTTGGGCTGCTGGGTGAAGGCTGACTCCACGCCCACGCCCTGCAGGACCACCTCCCGGCCCGTCTCGGTTTGGGTGTGCAGCGCATCCAACGAGACGAACCGGCCCCGCAGATCCAGTTCCTGGAAGAGTTGGCGGACCACGGGGATTTCGTTGGTCTTGGTCTCCACCACCGAACAGGCTGACCGGCAGATTGGGATACGGCTCCGCCGCCAGCACGATCATATAATCGGTGAAGTCCGTAGTTCCGCCAGGTTTTGGAGTGCGTCCGCCCTTGCCTGACACATCCCAACTCACGAATATTACGCCGCGCATGGTTGACTTGCCTCGGTGGCCGTAGCACCCTGTTGATATGAGTCTTGGCAGAAGCCTGTTCTTCAATTCTGGCAACGCGTTGAGTCGCGGCTGCTTTGGCCGATCACTTTCCGTCCTGGCGCTGTTGCTGTTGGCGTTTAGCGGATCGGCAGCGCGAGCGGACTGGCCGGAGTTCCGAGGTCCGTGGGGTGATGGCCATGTTTCGGCCCCGGGTGACACCAACTCGATCGGCCTGCCGCTTCACTGGAGCGAGACGAACAACGTCAAATGGAAAACAGAGATTCCCTACCGCGGGTGGTCCACGCCCGTCGTGATGGGCGGCCAGGTCTGGTTGACCACGGCGACGGAGGATGGCCATGACTTCTTCGCGATCTGTGTGGATGCCGAGACCGGCCAGGTTCGCTTCAATGAAAAGGTGTTCCACAGCGACAATCCGGAACCGCTCGGCAACGGCGCCTCGATAGAACGAACGTCTAGCCCCATAGGAACGGTATGCTGCGAGCGGCAAACCGTGAGGCAATGGACCTTCTGGTCTGCCGGCTGCGGGGTCTCTTGCCCGCACGGAGTCGGAGACTCCGTGGACCGGCAGGTCTCCGACCTGCCCCACGCCCCGTCAAAATGAAAATTGCTGGTGTTGCAGCGAGTTTCCGCTCCCGCGTCTCATCGTGCCTCCGTCCAGTTTCATTACTTTGGCCGCCAGTGTGGCAGTCGGCCATCCCTCCGGGATGAGGAGGGTCAAATCCTAGCGGCATTGGACAAAAATGTCCGCGCTCCATTCTTTGATGGTATCTCTCCTCGAAAAAGATGCGCACGGCGGCGATCCTGAGGCACTAAGCAGCGGGTGGCGCTGGTAGCGCGCCGGTGAGCCGGTCGGCATCCTCGATCACGTCTTTTGCCGCGTCGTAGTCCTGGGGAGAAACCTGAACGCGAACATACCCAACGGCGTTCAGGTTAAACGCCATTGCCTCCGCCACAAACTCGTCTGGAATAAGGGCGGAAATGCCGGCCGCATCGAGTTCGCTCACCACCATGTCCGCATCAAAAAGCGTTTGGCAGGAGACGATGGTGACCAGGTCCAGCTTCGCGTCCTCTGGCGACAAGGGGCGGACCTGGTATTTCCGGCGCGCCGGCTCCGGTTCCGGGGTGGGCTGCGTTGGGGTGGTTTGAACAAGCTCCGCCCCGCACTCGGAACAGTGAACCGCTTCGGTCTCGTTCTCGCGTCCGCAATAGGCACATTTTTTCATGAGTCCTTCGTAGAGCCTGGCTCATCGAGCGCCACAACGGTCTCGACCACCAAACTCACTCGACACACTATCACCCGTCATCCGCAGAATAACAAGTGACAAGCAGGGTTAAGTGAGTTAAAGGGTTAACAGGGTGGATGGGGATCGTCAGTGTGGTGAATTATGACCAGACAATTTGTAAACGGGCCGCCGTCGCCGGAGGAACTCCAGCGCCAACTATCCGAGATGCTGCGCCAGCACTTGCAGAGTTCGTCCGAGCCAAAACCAGCCGGTGCCAACAGTCCCGCGCCGCCGGAGGAGCCGAAGCGCGAACCGACCGCCGACCTGTTTCAGTTCAACTACAAGCCGCGCGAGGTGAAGGAGCACTTGGACCGGTTTGTCATCAAACAGGACGATGCCAAGAAAGTGCTGAGCGTGGCGTTGTGCGACCATTACCATCATGTCCGGCTGGCGCTCGAAGGAAACGAGTCACCCAATTACGCCAAGCAGAATATCATTCTGATCGGGCCGACGGGTGTGGGGAAGACCTTCCTGATTCGCTGCGCGGCGGACTTGATCGGGGTGCCGTTCGTCAAGGCGGACGCGACGAAGTTCTCGGAGACCGGCTACGTCGGCGGCGACGTCGAGGACATGGTGCGCGATTTGGTCCGGCTCGCCGACGGCGACGTGAAGCGCGCGCAATATGGGATCATCTACATCGATGAGATCGACAAGATCGCCTCGGCAAGCAACACGAGCGGCCGCGACGTGAGCGGGCGCGGAGTGCAGACCAATTTGCTCAAGCTGATGGAGGAGACGGAAGTGCCGGCGCGCTCGCCCAACGACATCGCTGGTCAGATCCAGTCGATGATGGACTTCACACAACGCGGCCGCAAAGCGCCGAGCACCATCAACACCAAGCACATCCTGTTCATCGTGAGCGGCGCATTCGGCGGCCTGGACAAAATCATCCGTCAACGACTGCGCGAGGCGACAATTGGTTTTGCGGCCAAGGACCGCCCGCCGGAAACGCCCGAAGACCTGCTGGCCAACGGGCAAACACGCGACTTCATCGAGTTCGGCTTCGAGCCCGAGTTTATTGGACGCCTGCCCGTGCGCGTGGTCTGTCATTCGCTCAAGGTGGATGACTTGTTTCTCATCCTGAAAAGTTCCGAAGGCAGCATCATCCGGCAATACGAGCAGGATTTCGCAGCCTACGACATCGAGGTTTTGTTCTCGGACGACGGGCTGCGGCGCATTGCCGAGCACGCGGGGGATGAGCAAACAGGAGCGCGCGGGCTGATGACAGTTTGCGAGCGGGTGTTTCGTGATATCAAGTTCGAACTCCCCTCCACGAAGGTGAAACGGTTCGTGGTGACCCGCGAACTGGTGGATCACCCGGCGGCAGAACTGGCAAAAATCCTGGCAGACCCGAAAAACGAGGAGCGCATCGTGGCGCGGCAATTGGTGGACGAGTTCGCCGGGCGCTTCCGGGAGAATCACGGCATGACGATCCGGTTTACGGACGCGGCGGCGGAGTTGCTGGTGAAAGAGGCGCTCGAGAAATCGCAGTCGGTCCGGGATTTGTGCGCGAAACGGTTCAAAGATTTCCACTTCGGTCTGAAACTGATCGCGCAGAATTCGAGTCAGCGGGAGTTTGTCATCGACAAAGACGCGGTGGAGGCGCCGGACAAGATTCTGAGCGACTGGGTGGTGGCGAGTTACCGGGACGGCGGACCAAAAGCCCCGCCCGCAGCGGCCTAGCGCAGGGCCGCGCGCTGGCACAGCCTCGTCACCCCAGTGTCACCCCACCGTGTCCCTGCCGTCGTCCCAATGGATGGCCCCCGGGTTTCCGGGTCTGGTCGTCCGGACCAGACTATGACACCTGCACAAGCCCCGGAAAGCAGCAATTCTCATTTTGGATTGGAGCGCGGACATTCTTGTCCGCCGGGGTGTCAAGTGTGGCGCGAAGCGGACAAGAATGTCCGCGCTCCAATCCGTGTTTCATCCGCGAAGAATCCAAAATGAGAATTGCTGCCCGGAAAGATCGTGAATGGGCATTCCAGCAGCAAGTGCCTCGCATGAGACCTTTTTTATTTCTCCCGGCTCGCTTTTCGATTAGCTCTTGAGGCATCAACGCGCAGCGATGACCACCAATAGAGCTTCAACCCGAAACGCCAGTTCAGCGGCGACCGGTGCGCCCCAGGAAGAACCAACGCGCGCGCCAGCCTTCCGCCGGCTGTTGCCGGGCCTGATCTGCCTGTTCCTGACGCTCGCCACCTTGGCGGTTTACCTGCGCGCGGCGCGGAATGAGTTCGTCAACTACGACGATTCGGATTACGTCACGGAAAACGCGCGCGTCAACAGCGGATTGAAATGGGCGAACCTCGAGTGGGCCTTCAAAAGCGGACATGCCAGCAACTGGCATCCGTTGACCTGGTTTTCGCACATGGCCGATTGCCAGGCATTTGGGATGCGCCCGGACGCCATGCACCTGGTGAGCGTCGGGTTTCATGTTGTGAACACCCTGCTGCTGTTCGTGGTGCTCCGCGGCATGACCGGGGCGATGGGGCGCAGCGCGGTGGTGGCGGCCTTGTTTGCGCTGCACCCGCTGCACGTCGAGTCGGTGGCCTGGGTGTCGGAACGCAAAGATGTTTTAAGCGCGTTCTTCTTCCTCCTCACGATCGGATCCTATGCGGCCTATGGCAAGAGGGTCGAGCGGGCAGCGGCGACCAAGTCTGGAATCCGAAGTCCGAACTCCGAGGCTGCCGCCGGCCGAGCCGGACCGCTTTTTCCATCAAAAGCCAATGGGTGGGGCTTCTATCTTCTATCGCTTCTGTTCTTCGCGTTGGGACTCATGAGCAAGCCGATGGTCGTGACGACACCTTTCGTGCTGCTGCTGATCGATTATTGGCCGTTGCGCCGTCCGGGGGCATCGAGCCTCGAATCCCAGCCTGTGGCGGGCTTGCGCCTGGTTTTGGAGAAGACCCCATTCTTCGCGCTGAGCGTGGTATCGAGCGTGATCACGTTCTTGGTGCAAAGAAAAGGCGGCGCGGTCTCGACCGCCCTGACCGTTGGCGAGCGGATCGCCAACGCGCTCGTTTCCTATGTGCGCTACCTCAAGAAGACGTTCTGGCCTGATGACCTTGCGGTGCTCTACCCGCATCCAGGGCACTGGCCCCTGTGGCAAGTGCTCGCCTGCGCGAGCTTGTTGGTGATCGTCTGCGTCGTGGTGATGGCCGGGGGCCGGCGCCGGCCGTATCTGATCTTGGGCTGGTTCTGGTTCCTCGGCACGATGGTTCCCGTGATCGGGTTGGTGCAGGTCGGAATCCAATCCATGGCCGACCGCTATACTTACGTGCCGTTAATCGGACTGTTTATCATGGCCGCGTGGGGAATGAACGATCTCGTCGCCGAACGACTGCCGCGAACGTGGCGCGCTACGGTGTTGGGCCTTGGTGCCGCGGCGACGCTGGTTGGCTGCGCATGGGCGACCGCGCGGCAAATCGGGTTCTGGAAAAACAGCGAGAATCTCTTCCAGCGCGCCATCCAGGTGACGCGAAACAATTACCTGGCCCACAACAACCTTGGGTTCTATTACTCCGGGAAAGGGAGAACTGCCGAAGCGATGGAGCAGTATCGGTTGTCCCTGAAGATCAATCCCGCCTACGAAGACGCGCTCAACAACCTCGGCTACGCGTTGGCGGGCCAGAGGAAGTTCAGCGAAGCCATCCCGCTTTATGAGGCGGCCCTGCGCATCCGCCCCAAACACGCCGAAGTCCACAACAACCTTGGCAACGCGCTGTCCGAGATCGGAAAGATCGACGAAGCCATCCAACATTATTTGATCGCCCTCGACCAGAGTCCCGAGCACGCCGACGCGCACAACAACCTCGGCATTGCGCTGGCGATGAAAGGCAAGCTGAACGAAGCGATCGGGCATTTCCACACCGCCATCCGCTGCAAGCCCAATTACGCCAGCGCCCACAGCAACCTCGGTAACGCCTTCGCTGTGCAACACAGGCTGGACGAAGCGATCAAGGAGTTTCAGGAGTCCTTGCGGCTCAAACCAGATGAAGCTCAGGCACACAATAACCTCGGCAATGCGCTGGTCGAGCAGGGCAGGCTGGAGGAAGCCATTGGCCACTACCTGGAAGCGCTGCGGCTCAATCCGGACAATAACCCCGAGGCCCACTACAATCTGGGCGTCGCATTGGCCCGCAAGGGCAACCGTGACGAAGCTGTGCCCCACTTAACCGAGGCATTGCGTCTCAAACCGGATTACACCGAGGCCAGACGCCAGATCGAGATGCTTTCCGCGACTGCTCCGAAGTAGGCCGGAAAACTGCGCTGCGTCACCGTAGTTGCGGCACTGGGCAATCAGGCTTTCCAGACCTGGCCGGGCTGGGTCTTGAAGCCCGACATGGCGTTCCGCGTATCCACGATGCAATGCGACCAATCCGCCAGCTCCCGGTAGCTTACGCAGGCATGGTGGGTGGCGATCAGCACGAGATCAAAACCGGCGATGGTTTCGCAGTCCCACTTGACTGACTGCGTGCCGGCCCAGTGGGCGTGCTCGCGCGTGGGTCTGATGACAGGCACGTAGGGGTCGTGGTAAGCGACTTTGGCCCCGCGGACGCTGAGCGCCTCCATGAGGACATAACTGGGAGATTCCCGATCGTCGTCCACATTGGGCTTGTAGGCCAGACCGAGCACCAGAATCTTGCTGCCTTTGACGGATTTTTGATGGTCATTGAGCGCTTCGGCCACGCGACTCACCACATAGGCGGGCATGGCCGTGTTGACCTCGCCGGCGAGTTCGATGAACCGGGTGTTCTGCCCGTATTCCCGCGCCTTCCAGGTCAGATAGAACGGATCGATGGGGATGCAATGCCCGCCCAGGCCAGGCCCCGGATAAAAGGCCATGAAACCAAAAGGCTTGGTTTTGGCCGCCGCGATGACCTCCCAGACATCGATGCCCATGGCGCTATAAACCACCTTCAACTCGTTGACCAACGCGATGTTGATGCTGCGGAAGGTGTTTTCGAGAATCTTTGCCGCCTCGGCCACACGGCAGGAGGAAACTGGAACCACCGTCTGGACCGCCCGTGAATAGAGTGCCACCGCCTTTTCCAGACAGGCCGGGGTGTAGCCGCCCACGAGCTTGGGGATCACCGCCACTTTGCTGTCCGGATTGCCCGGATCCTCGCGCTCGGGAGAGAACGCCAGGTGAAAATCGCGGCCGGCCTGAAGGCCAGAACCAACTTCGAGCACCTCGCGCAGGTCTTCATCGGTGGTGCCCGGATAGGTCGTTGACTCCAGCACAACCAGCATGCCCTTGCGCAGGTAGCGGGCGATGCTTCTGCCGGTGTCCAGAATGTACGAAATGTCCGGCTCTCGATTCTTGTTCAGCGGCGTTGGCACGCAGATGATGATCGCGGTAACCTCGGCAATGCGGCTGAAATCGTTCGAGGCCGAGAACGCTTTTAATTCGAGTGCTTCCGCTACAGCGGCCGCGGGGATGTGCTTAATGTAGCTCTTGCCTTGGTTTAACGCGTCCACTTTTGCGGTGTCGATATCCAGACCCAAGACCGCCACGCCAGACCGCGCGAATTGGAACGACAAGGGGAGACCCACGTAACCTAAGCCAATGATTGCTATTTTCATTTGTTTCTCGATTGCTTTTGTTGCTTATCGCTGCGCCGAATTGCGCCGCATCTGCGGACTTCATCCCATTATGTCCAAGGCTCCTGCTTTGCGCTCAGCAAGACGCGGCGATATTATCCATTCAGTGTCCACCCTGGCCGGTAAGTGCGGCGGAGGAGTTCGTTGGCCTGGGGGTCGTCGGTCTGGCCGGCGACGCCGTCGTATTTGATTTTCTTGCCGATGCGATAGGCGACGAGACCGAGCAACATCATTTCGATGAGTTTGCTGCCGTAATCAAAATCGCAGGCGGTTTTGAGGTTGCCTTTGCAGGCGTCGATCCATTGCTTCTGGAAATCAACCAGGGGCGGCAGCAGCGTTTTCTTCGTGCGCGGATGATAGTAGGTCAGGTCAGGCTGGTTGCCGCGCGGCACGAGGATGCGCGAGTTGAAGTCGGCCACGATCACGCCTTTGCTGCCCTCGAACATCGCGCCGTGATCGATTTTCTTCAGATCAACATATTTTGCCGGGGAGTCGGGCATTGCGCCGCCCTGGTACCAAGCCGCGCGGATGGCGGGGCGCCAGTGGTTGGCGGGAATGTCGAAGTGAGTTTCGAGTGTGACCGGGGTGACTTCGGGGTTGAAGGGATCGCCCTTGCCCTCGGCGGAGGTTGGGAGGGCGGCGTCGATGGCATTCCAGGCGAGGTCCATGGTATGGCTGCCCATGTCACCGACCTGGCCGGTGCCGAAATCCCAGTACATATTCCATTGGAGGCAATTCATGCCGGAGCTGCCGGAGAAGTATTCGGGATTCCAGGGATGCGCGGGCGACGGGCCGAGCCACAAATCCCAGTGGAAGTCGGCGGGCGGGTCGCCGGCGGCCGGGAGGTAGCCGGGTTTGCGGAGTTGGCGGTCGCCCCAGGCACAGACTTCGACCAGGTCGCCGATGGCGCCGTCGCGGACCATTTCGCGGACGCGGTTGAAGTTTTCGTAAGCGTGGCGCTGGGTGCCGACCTGGGTAGCAAGCTTGTTTTTGTTTTTGAGATAATTTGCGCGGACGACGCGGGCTTCCTCGACGCAGTTGGCGAGGGGTTTTTCGCAATAGATGTGTTTGCCGCGGTTCATCGCCCAGTTTGCGACGAAAGCGTGGGTATGATCGGCAGTGCAGCAGACGACGGCGTCCACGTCCTTTTGATCGAGACACTCG
>JBAXTC010000570.1:0-5342 GCA_037130375.1 Verrucomicrobiota bacterium
TTCACGGGTTACCCCCGCACCAATTGCAGGAAAGGCATGACACGCTTTTCCAGTTCACGGGGTGTGAGCTTGAAGACTTCGGCCAGCGGGATGGCCTGGGCGACATCGAATTTGCCGGAAGCCGCGCGCCGCAGGGCGGCGAGGTGGGCGCCGCAGCCGATTTTTTGGCCAAGTTCGTGCGCGATACTGCGGACGTAGGTTCCTTTGGTGCAGGCCAGGCGAAACTGGGCAAGCGGTTCCTGGTAAGCACTGAAGCGGAAGTTGTACACATGAATCAGACGCGCCTCGCGTTCGACTTCGATGCCTTTGCGGGCCAGTTTATAGAGCGGCACGCCGTCTTTCTTTACGGCCGAGACCATGGGAGGCGTTTGCATGATATCGCCGACGAACTGAGTGGCCGCTTCGTTGAGTTGTTCGAGCGTCAGTGGCGGCACTGGCAGGGAGGCCACCAAATCGCCATCGGCGTCATAGCTATGGGTCGTCTCGCCAAACTTCATGGTGCCTTCGTACACCTTGTCGTCGGACATCAGCTTCTCGGACAGCTTGGTGCCGCGACCGAGCACGATGATGAGCAGGCCGGTGGCATTGGGATCGAGACTGCCACAGTGGCCTACTTTCTTGATTCCGAAATGGCGGCGAATGGCATCGACGACGTCATGAGACGTCGGTCCGACCGGTTTATCAATAAGGATGGCGCCGTCGAGCGCAGTAAACTCCTGAATCATGTATTAATAATTGGTTTTAGGCATCGTGGCCATTTGGGGAGGAGGTTTGAAGCAAAAACATCTGTGGCAACCTCGAAAGGAGCAATTTGCTTGAAGCAGCAGTGTCTCGTTCTTGCGACAGGACGCGTCCGTTTCTGCAGATGTGCTCCGGGTCACCTGCTTGAGTTGATCGCTTTCTTGATAGCGGAAATGACTTTGCGCTGGACTGAGAGGGGGGAACCGGCAATCCGCGCGCCCGCCGCCGCCGGATGGCCGCCGCCGCCGAATTGGGCAGCGATCTCATTGACGTTCACCTTATCGCTCTTTGAACGGAGACTGATGCGCGTCAGGGCAGGCTCGATCTCCTCGAAGACGCAGGCGACGACGACAGGCGCGATTTCGCGGATGTGATCGATCAACCCCTCGGAATCGCTGCTCTCGGCGCCGGCACGGGCGAAGTCAGCCTTTTTCAACCAGAAATAAGCGATTTGATTCTGGTGCTTTAGCCGGAAGTGACTGTAGATGTGCCGGAGCAAGCCGATGCGCGAAAGCGGATAGGACTGATACACCTCATCGCATATCTTCGCCAGATCCGCCCCACGGCGCACCAGTTCGCCGGCGACATGGTAGGTGCCCGGGAGCGTGGACGAATACTGAAACGACCCGGTGTCCGTCGAGACGGCGGTGAACAGACAGTTCGCAATGGGCTTGGTAATGGGCCACTTGGCAATCTTTAACAATCGGAAGATCAGTTCGCCCGTCGAGGGTTCGCGCGCGGACACCCAGTTGAGGTCGCCGTAACGCGTGTTACTCTCGTGATGATCGATGTTGATCAGCAGTTTGCGGTTCGCGACGCAGGGGCCAACGACCCCCATACGTTCGAGACTGGCGGCGTCGGTGGCGATCACGCAGTCGAAATTCAGGCCCGCTTTCGGTTTCTGAATAATGTGGTCTCGGTCCAGAAACCGGTATTTCTCCGGGATAGTATCTTCGTTCCAGCAGAACACCTTTTTGCCTTCTTCCAGCAACGCCAGAGTGAGGCCGAGCTGCGAGCCGACGCAATCTCCGTCTGGGCGGATGTGGCCAACAATCGCAATCGTCCGGCTCTCCCGGATGGCGTCGATGATACGGTCGATGATCTTGGGGTGTGCCTTCACTGGTAAGAGATGGAGGGGTTAAAGAGATGCGGCGCTAGAACGTTGAAACGTTCCGGCAGCCTGGCAGAGTTACCGCTCATTCTTGTTCCTCAACTGTTTGGGGCGTGGATTTTTCGATATCCTCGATGATTTGGAGCACGCGGTTACCGCGCACAACGGAATCATCCATGAGGAAGCGAAGCGTGGGAGTATATTTCAAGACGACCGCGCGGCTCACCATCCCCTGGATGCGCTTGCGATGGCGCGTCAGCAGATCGAATCCACGCTTCTGCTGGTCCGCGTTACCGAGAATGCTGATGAAGACCAGTGCGGAATGCAAATCGCCAGCCACGTCCACGTCGTTCACCGTGATCAGACCGACTTCGCTGACATGGAATTCGCGGCGAATTGCTTCGCCGATCTCGCGCTTCAAGAGTTCGCGCACGCGCTGAAGTCGAAGAGAAGACATTTGTTTGCTTGCTAGAGTGTCAGAACGCTTAAGTCGTTGAATCGCTCGGCCGGTTCAAAGCTTCGACCAGAGTCTTCACAGCTTCTGGGCAATTTTCTCCATTGCGTAGCACTCGATGAAGTCGCCGACTTGAAACTCGCTAAAGCCATCGATGCGAATGCCGCATTCCATGCCGGCCCGCACCTCGTTGACCTCGTCCTGAAAGCGGCGAAGCGACTGGGCGATGCCTTCGTAGATGATTTCCTTGCGACGCCGCACGCGGACCTTGCCTTTGACGATACGCCCGCTGGTGACCATGCAACCGGCGACCGGCGCGCCTTTGGACAGTTCGAAAATCTTGCGTACTTCGGCTGCGCCGACCGTAAGATCCTTGAGCAACGGTTCGAGCAGGCCCGCCATGCCTTCTTTCACCTGGTCGATCAATTCGTAAATAATCGCATAGAGCTTGATTTGAACACCTTCGTGTTTGGCCTTGTCGGCCACGCCGCTATCGATGCGCGTGTGGAACCCGAGGATAACTGCGTCCGAAGCGGAGGCCAGGGCGACGTCGGATTCGGTGATCGTGCCGACAGCACTGTGGATGACTTCGAGTGAAACCTTGTCCGATTCGATTTTCTTGAGGGCTTCGACGATGGCCTCGACGGAACCCTGGGCGTCAGCCTTGACCACGACCTTGAGTACTTTCGAGGTGGTAGAGGCAAGTTGAGCAAACAGATTTTCGAGTGTGACCTTAACGCGGCTGGTTTCCTGGCCCAGCGCCTTGGCTTCCTGGGCGCGCTGCCCAGCGAGATCACGGGCGGACTTCTCGTCCTCAACCACGCTAAATTCGAGGCCCGCTTCGGGGACGCCGTTCAAGCCGAGGACTTTCACGGCCACCGAGGGAGCAGCTTCTTTCAAGCGTTTGCCTTCCTCGCTAATGAGGGCCCGCACGCGGCCGTAGTAGTGGCCGCAAATAATTACGCCACCCACGCGCAGGGTGCCTTTGCGCACCAGCACGGTCGCCGTAGGGCCACCCGGCTCGAGACCCGACTCGATCACATTGCCTTTGGCGCGCCGATTTGGATTGGCCTTGAGTTCCAGCAGGTCTGCCTGGAGCAAGATCATTTCGATCAGCTTGTCCACGCCTTGTTTGGTCAGGGCGGAAACATCGACGAAGATGGTGTCACCGCCCCAATCGTCGGGCACAAGACCTTTGTCTTGCAATTGCTGGCGGACCTTGAGGGAGTTGGCGTTGGGATGGTCGATCTTATTTACGGCGACCAGCAGCGGCACGTTCGCCGCACGCGCGTGGTTGAGCGCTTCGATGGTTTGAGGCATTACGCCATCATTGGCGGCGACGACCAAAACGACAAGGTCGGTCACGTTAGCACCCCGCGCCCGCATCGAGCTAAAGGCCGCGTGACCTGGAGTGTCGAGGAAGGTGATCTGGGCCAGTTCATTTTTCCGCTCGGGGTGCGGGAATGAAATGGTGTAAGCGCCGATGTGTTGCGTAATACCGCCGGCTTCTCCCGCAGCCACGTTCGATTTTCGAATAACATCGAGCAAGCTGGTCTTGCCGTGGTCAACGTGACCCATGATCGTGACGACCGGGGGGCGCAATACCAGGTCTTCGATCTTATCTTCCACGTCCAGTTCAACCCGCTTAACTGGCGCATGAATCAACCCACTGCCGCGCTCACGCTTCTCGACCTCAAAACGGTAGCCGTACTTGGCACAGATTTTCTGTGCGACGGTTTCGTCGATGGCCTGGTTGACACTGGCAAAAACGCCGGACTCCATTAAATCGGCGATGATCTTGAACGGCTTTTGCTTGAGTTGCTCGGCCAATTCACGCACCACGATGGGCGGCTTGATGGAAATGACAACGGCATCGGATGGCAACGAGACCTTTGGCGTTGCCGGTTCGGCGGGTTTTGCGGCGGCGAAAGGTCTCTTCTGGAAGCCTTGCCTGGCACCAGCCTGGGATGGGGCACCCGGCGGGTTTGTAGCGGTTCGACCGCCGCGAAAATCGCCTCGCCTGCCGAAATCTGGCCTTTTCTGCTCAGTCGGTCGAGGCGGTAATTTCGAGCCGCCCCCTCTGTCGCCAAATTTCGGACCTGGCTTGGGAGGCAAGTGAATAAAGCCGACTTTGTCTCCCACTTTCGGGCTGGGAGGCGGCGGCGGTGGCGGCGGTGGCGGTGGGGGCGGCGGTGACGGCGGCAGGACGGGAGCCGGTTCGACTAGAGGGGGCGGTGGCGGCTCGACGCTGGTGGGCGTTGAATCAGGTGCTACCGCCGATGCTGGGGGCGCGGGTGGTTCGACGGGCGTTTCCAGCGCAACCGGGGTAATCGGCACAACCACGGAGGCTTGCTGATCGAGTGACGGAGCCGCAACGACGGCGACCGGTTCGGGTACGGCGACCGGAGCCTCGCCCACCACGGGTGGGGGGGCCAGAGCCGGGGCAGGAGGCGGAGGGGGTGGCGGTGGCGGGGGCGGGTACGGCTTTGATTACAATCATTTCACCCACAGCAGCGCGTTCTCGGATTTGTTCGGCGATTTGTTCGGCGACTTTTTCGGCGGGGGCGGCGGTCGTCGCGGGGGCGGCAGGCCGCGCGGCAATGATTTGCGCTTCGATTTGGAAGTGAGTTTCGTGGAGGCGGCGCTGGGGGTGGAGGTGGAGGGCTCCCTGGTGTTCCACCACGACCCGGTGTACGACAGCGGTGATCCGCGTCAGGACTCCCTGGCGCACCTGGTGGATACCTACGGCGACGTCCCGAACTTCAGCGTCAGCAACCGCCAGCAGTACCAGTTCTACGGGCTGCTCCAGCGGGTGAAGCCCGACTTCATCATCATCCGGCACAACGGCCTGGCCACGCGCCGCCCATGGCGAGCACCATCCAGCCGAAGACATGCGCGCGACGAATCATCGATGCGTCTCCGACGAAGCCGATCTCCCCCGCGGTAATCGGACAACTTCCCGGTATACCACGTCATCCGCAGGGCGTTCACGACCGCGCCCACATTGCAGGACGTCATGCGGACGGTCAACGCCAA
>JBAXTC010000571.1:0-5338 GCA_037130375.1 Verrucomicrobiota bacterium
TTTCTTTGACTTTAAGCTGCCAAACTGCTTGGTCAGCTAATCCGCCCTCTAAGAAACACCAATCCATTCTTGCCGGGCACTACATAATCCATAACCCCGCCCACCGCAGAGGCCACCACTGGCACGCCCGCCACCACCGCTTCCTTCACCGAATTGGAACTGTTGTCCACCCGCGGCGGAAACAGCATCATGGTCGCCCGAGCCATCTCCTCGCCAACCTGGGGTTGGGTCAAACCGTGCCGCAGAGTAATCCGCTCCCAGAGTGCGCCGGAAGTCTCTCGCCTAATCCGATCCAGGACTCCGGGATCATTCGCCACGCCCACCAGCGTGAGGCGGAAATCCAATTCCTGGCGCAGTTTGTCCAGCGCCGACAGCAACAGGTCCGTACCCTTGAGCTTTGACAGAACGCCCACGTGCAGGAACTGGAGCGGTTGGTTTTCGGGCCGCCGTTCCAGGCGCTGGAAAAGCCAATTCGGAGCATGTTCGACCTGGCGCACTTCCAAATGCGGATAATGCCCACGCAACCACTGCACCGCGAAGCTCGATTCGGCCGTCACGACCGATGCCCGCCGCAGGCTGGCCTTTTCCAGCCACACTTCCAGCCGTCCCAACGCGTCAGGAGGCGAATACTCCGCATACCATTCCAGCAGGCCCTGCATGGCGACCAGGAACGGGAACCCGAGTCGCGACGCGACCAGCGCTGCGGCTCGTTCCGTTCCCCAGGCATGGACCATGTCCGGCCGCACCTCTTTCAAGATACGTCGCAAGAGTACTGTTTCCCACCAAAACAACGACAGTGTGCGCAAACCGCCCGGCACCCGAACACAATGGAACGTGACCCCATCCCGCTCAAAACGGCAGCTTCGCGTGAAATGTTTGCGCACCGAAACAATATGCAGATCCACTTCCGGCGCGCCTTTGAACTCTTCCAGCAGCACCCGCTGCCAGGAGGCCGGGTGTTGCCGGGGCAAGCGGCGCAAGAACTCCGGCAGGTCCGGCAGCCACTCGATCGGGAAAAACGAAATCCAGGCGACTCTCAGCGGGCGTTGGGCCATAATGATAGATCGATCCACACCACGCTCCAATGGTTTGTAACGTCTTGAGGCCACTCCCTGCGGAGCCGCAGCCTTGGTCTGCCCAGATCATCATGGATGATCTCAATAAAGTCCTCAATACAGGACGGGTCTGACCGCAGGCTTTCTGACATGGACAGGTTATCGCAGCACTCAATATCGGTGCCGCTGACCAGATCACCGCCCCCTGGCCCAACAGTGGCGTCTCGCCTGCTCAGTCTCATCGGAAGATCGGGTCGTCGATCTGGGCCAGGCCGGAGACAGGAAAACGCTGGCGTTTGAGGGCGCGCCGGTGAGTAATATCAGAGGCTGCGAGACCTGCAAAATGTCTTGCCAACTCGACCCATAAGCAGACTCGCCTACCCTTCCCCCGGTAATAGGCATGAGCCCCAAGCTGCACCCAGTGGGATTGCAGCCCGCCTCTGAGTTTCAAGACCAGCGCCTGCCGAAGCCACCTTCGGTAGAGTATCCTGCCCCACCGGGTCCAACATTCGGCGGCCCATTGCGAGAACTCAGCCGCTGTACTCAGCGCGACCAGGGGAACGAGTTGCCGTTCCGCCCGGCGGAGATGGTCCTTTTCCGGCGTGAAGCTGAGGGAATTTGAGTGGATGCGGTATTTGATTCGGACCTGCGGATCCCAGAGCAAGTCACCGTTCGTGGCCGCGTGCAGGATCCAGATAAACCAGTCCGGCGCATAAGCCCAATTCCAATGAAAAAATGGCAGCACCTGTTTCGTTATATCAGTTCTCACCAGTGCGGACGGTTGATTGATGACATTGTGCTGTAGCAACACCTCCAAGCTCCGACGCGGTTGGAGTTGCAACGGCAAGTTCAGCCTCGGCCAGCTTGGTTCAGCGGGCACTCCTGATTCATCGATGTACTCTGGTGGTCCGTGGACGAGGAAGGCTTGTGGATTCGCTTCCAGGCTCTCCATCCTTTTTTCCAGGAAGGACGGGTAGAGCAAATCGTCCGCACCGGGACTGCACCAGTATTCTCCCCGCATTGCGGAGAGCAGCATGGCCCAAGCCGCGTTAAGACCACGGTTCGGCTGCCACTCTAGGAGGCGGAACCGGGAGTCTCGAAGAAACGGAGCCAAAACGGCGGCGGGATTGTCCTTCGAGCCATCATTGCCGATGATGACCTCGTAGTGTGGGCAGGTCTGGGCCTGGATGGATTGGCACAACTCCGGCAGATACCGTGCCGCATTATAGGCTGGCACCAGGATGCTGACCAACGGCGTGCGCGAAACGTATGAACTGGCCATCGTGCTCCGCATGATGGGTCGCCTCCAGCACCCGGGCAATCTTAATTTTGGCACGCGCCAACGTAGCCGTGATGGAGAGCGACGCGGCGAATGAACGCGTTTTCAATATCGGCACCGGCCGACCTACCACCATCCTCCAGTTTGCGGAACTGCTGCGGGTCGCCTATGGCGCCTCTCGGTGAGACGGCCCGCGGAGTATTTCACCAAGGCGGAGGCAGCCTTGAAACGGGCGCGGGTGGTCCGACAGGCCCAAGACGAGACTGAGACAGTCCGCCACCAGAAGCCTCCAGACCATTGATCGCTCGGCTTTTGCACTGTCTGAACTTGGCTCCCTCTGACCATCGAATAAAGACACCAGTTGGGACAACGGCCAGATGGCCTATATTTGAAGCATCTATGACCAGTGGGAAAATACAGTTCGTCGATCTGGCGGCTCAGTATGAGCAACTCAAACCGGAAATTGACGCCTCCATGGCCAGGGTTTATGCCTGCGGCGACTTCATCCTTGGCGAAGATGTGCAGTCGTTTGAGCGGGAATTCGCCGCCTTCTGCAGAGCCCCTCACCGCCTGGCGGTTGCCAACGGGACAGAGGCTCTCCAGCTTGCGTTGCTGGCCTGCGGCGTGGGCCCCGGCGACGAGGTGATCACCTGCACCCAGACCTTCATCGCGACCGTCCAGGCCATTCACCAGGCTGGGGCAAAGCCGGTGCTGGTGGATTGTGTTCCGCACTTTTACTCGATTGACCCCGCGCAAGCGGAGCGCGCAATCACCCCGCGCACCAAATCACCGATTGCCAAGCCCCAATACTCTCCTCTATGGCACTGCTGGCGCGTGCAACTCGGCGGCCTGATGATAGAAAGAGTCAATGGCCAAACCCATGCTGCGCATGGTGAATTTCTCGCGTACCCGGGCCCGGGCCTTGACTGACATGCTCGCCAACAGCGCGCGATTGCCGGCAATCCGGGCCAGGAAGGAGGCCATCGCTTCCACCGCTTCCGCCGGGGTGGCAGTCGGTGCGGCAAAACCAGTCTCCGGCGTCACCTGCGAAGCCGGTCCGCCAATGTCGAGGCAAATCACCGGCCGGCCCGCCGCCAGCGCCTCGAGGCAAACGTTGCCAAATGCCTCGTGCAAGGCGGGATGCATGAGCACATGGGCTTGGGCCAGCTTCGCCAGAACTTCCGTGTAACTGGGCAGATGCCCGAAGAACCGCACGCGGGAGGCTACCCCCGCCCGCGCCGCCGTCTTCTCCAACTCGCGTTGGAACGGCCCCTCGTTGACGATCCATAATTCGGCGTCCGGATTGTTCCTAGCAAAAACCCCGAACGCGCGTATCGCCAGATGAAAGCCTTTCCAATGCAGCAGCCGGCCCATGCAAATCGCCCGGAAGGGTCCGTCGGGCGGCGGCGGAAAGCGGTCAAAGAAGGCCAGATCATCGTCTGGAAGAGCGGCCTGTGGCAACTGTTCCACTCGGCGGACTCCCAGCTTCCGCAGCGCCTCGCAAGATTCCTGGGTAACCCCAATGCCGATGGTCGCGGCCCGGGCGGTGTCGCGCAGCGCCGGATCCCTGGTGGCCAAGGCCCGAACGTTGTCGCGGATTAGCTCGAACCACCGCTCGCGCAGCGGCAATTCGGACACAAAGGACGGCGGCGCCGACTCGGCGGCCCCCACCGGGCCCCAGACAAAAGGAATGCCCAGGTTTCTCACCCCGGAAGGCGACCAATATCGGCCAAAGGTGATGTGGTGCGCGAGGTCGAAACCTACTTGCTGGTGAAGCTGGGCAGCCACCCGCAACAGTTTGTGCTGCCACAAATGGTAATAAATCGCATGGGACATCCCGGCCCCGCGCAGCGATTTTACGAATAGCGTGGGCAATTGAAAGAACACCGGATGGAATCCGGGCATGGGATGGTTGGCCAGGTGCTCCAGCGTTTCCTTCTCATACTCGCTCTGCTCGATAACGGCCCAGACTTCGTGCCCCTGGCTCAATACGTAGTTGATGATGCGCCAGGCATTCCCGGGTTCCGATGTCTGGCAGGGACGGCAGGAGTAGGCGGAAAGAAGAAGCTTCATCCGGGACGATGGGGAATTCCCCTTTGCGAAACCGCGCAGGCAATCGGGATCATGGTTAGATTCATGCCCAGCGGTTACCGTTGGTAGCCGAGCCGCTGGCATATTTCAAGGAGTCGGTGGCCCTGAGGCAAAAACAGGCAATTGGGGCTTCCAGGGTAGGTGCATCGGACATACTCATCGAGGCTGGCAACAGGATCGATAGTAACTTCCACCTGAATGATGGGTTTGAACTGGCGAATCAAACCGGCCGCACCGGCCAAAATGCTGGTTTCGGCGCCCTCCACATCAATTTTCAGATAGTCCAACCGATTGAGTTTTTCAATGGCGGCCAGTTCATCGAGCCGGAGGCAAAGCGTCGAAAAACGAGCTGCTTGCGCATCGTGGCGCACCAGCCCGGAGGATGCCGGTCGGCCATGGTTAATCCAAAACTCCCCCGTCCCCGTGTGGTCGCTGAGGCAGAAGTTGCGCAAGCGCACATTCGAAAAACCATTCAGGTTAACGTTTCGGTAAAGGGTGTAGAGCATATCTGGCAAAGGCTCGAACGCCAGTACACAGCCTTCGTCCTGCACGCATTTTGCTGCTTTCATCGAGAACACACCTGAATTAGCTCCTACATCCACGAAAACATCGCCCTTGCGCAGGAAATGGTGTAGGAAGTTCAGTTCCGGTTCCAAAGCCTCCCCAAAAATGAAGAATCCCCGACCACCAAACCCCGGCTTGTTCATTCCGGTGACAATTACGCCATCTCTCATACGTCGTTTCAGCCAGAAGCTGCCGGGGAGAAGGGCACAAACACCCTTTCGAAGATATAGCGCTACGGTGTTCAAGCGGTCCTTTGCGAAATTGATTGGGGATGATGGGAAACTGGTTTCTTGATTTTATTTCGGCAGCGCGCCCAGCGCGGGAGATGGCGCCGCAGCCGTCCCGGGTG
>JBAXTC010000572.1:0-5335 GCA_037130375.1 Verrucomicrobiota bacterium
TAGCGGATTTTGGGTGCCGCTGGCGTCCCCCGCCCAGCCCAAGAAGCCTTGTCCCGGAAACGGCTGGGCCGTCAACCGCACCGCCTGGCCCTTCGTGTAGAAGTTGACCTGCGGCTCGCGGGCGACGATGCCAGCGCCCTGCTCCTGCACCGTCAGCGTGACCTGGTTCGCGCCCAGCGCCGAGAAAAAGGCCCCGACCACCGGATTGGCGTTCGTCACGGTGAAATCGAGCGGGTTGACGAGCGAGCTGGCCGCGTTGCCCCACAGCGCAAAATAGTACCCCGGCTGCGGGATCGCCGTCAGCCGCACCACGGCGCCAAAGGGGACCAGCCCCGTTCCCAAATTCCTCACCACCACGCCTTGTCCCAGCACGGTGGTTTTGCACTCCGTGCCGAAAACGGCCTGGACCTCCTTGGGCCGATCCATCGTTACGCTGGCTTGGGGATTAGTCCCGCTGGCATCGCCCATCCAGTTCAGGAAAGTCCAGCCGCTTTGGGGCTGGGCGGTCAGCACCACGGTCGCATCCTGCACATAGTTGCTCGCCGGGTTTGCGGTAATCGTTCCCCCGCCCGCCGTCACGGTCATCAGCGTGAGCGGCGCGAAGCGAGCCACGACACTCTTGTTCCCGTCCATCACCACGCTGACGGTGCGCGACGTGCCCCCGGTGTCTCCGCTCCAGCTCTGGAAGTACCAGCCCGGCGTCGGTTCAGCGCTCAGATTGACCGTCGCTCCGCGCGAGTAATTGCTTTGAGTGTTCCCTGAAACCGACCCGCTCCCCACCGTCGTGACCGCCAGTGTGAATAGAGTCTGGCCAAAGTGCGCAGTCACACTCTTGTTCGTGTTCATCACCACACTCACGTTGCTGGACGTGCCGCTGGCGTCCCCGCTCCAACTCAGGAACTCCCAACCCGGCGCCGGTGCGGCGCTCAGATTCACCGTCGTTCCGCGCAAGTAATTGCTTTGGGTGTTGCCCGAAACCGCTCCGCTCCCCACCGTCGTGGCCGTCAGCGTGAATCGCGGAATCAGGCCAAACTGCGCGGTCACACTTTTGTCCCGGTCCATCACCAGACTCACGTTGCTGGATGTGCCGCTGGCGTCCCCGGTCCAACTCAAGAACTCCCAGGCTGCTTCCGGCGAGGCCGTCAAGTTGACCACCGTGTTGCTCCGATAGAAACCACCCGGCGGCGCCAAGGCAACTGTCCCGCCGGCGGTGGCCGTGGCAAGCAAGTGGAACCCCGTCCAAAGATTTATCGCCGCCGGCGCCATCTCCACGGATGAAAAATCCACCGGGTTGATAGCAATCGCGCGGACGACGACCGCGTTGCTGACGATGAACGTGCCGCTGTACTGTGGGGAAGACGGACTGGGCGACGAGCCATCCAGCGTGTAAAAGATCCATGCGTTGGTCCACCAATCCGCGCTCAACTGGACCTCGACCCAAGCCGCGTTGGTGAAGTCGAAGCTCGCAGGGGTCTGGTTCGACACCGAGAGAGTCAGCCGTTCAACGGAAAGCACCCGAAGCATCGCGGGCGCGCTGGTCACGGAACCCCACGGATTGCTCACGAGCGCTGTGTAGAAGCCCGTATCTTGGTTTTGGACGTTCGTGATAGCGAGGCTGCTGCTTCTGGCGCCAGTGATCCGGTTGCCGTCCGCGAGGTTCGTGCCGTTGCAGTGCCATTGGAAGGACAAGGGCGGCGTGCCAGTGGCGGTCACGCTGAAAGTGGCCGAGGCACCGGTCAGCTTCGTCAGGCTCTGCGGATTTTCAACGATCCTCGGGACTGTGTTGGTAAACTGAAGCTGACTTTCCACGAACCAGCCCGAGGCGTTATAGTAGCTACTAGCGACATACCCGCGCGCCCGGATCACGCCGCTCAACGGCGAGGAAGCAGCCGCCAGCTCCCATCCGCCCGTTCGGCGCGTGCCTGCGCCCAGGGTGCTCCAGGTGAAACCCTTGGTGGTGACATCGAAAGTGGTGCGCCAGACTTCCGGGCCGCTGCCGCCCCGCAGCCAGGTTATCGTCGAGCCGTCGAAGGTGAGGCTCTGGGTCGCCGGTGCGGTGTTGTTCAGGCGCCCCAGATAGGTCCGTGTCTGGCCGCCCGCCGTGGTGAAAAGGCCACCCACCAATATCTTGCCGTCCGCCTGCACCGCCATCGAATTCACGCATGGGGCATAGCTATCGGTTCTTCCCACCCCCGTATTGAAAGCGCTATCCACCGTTCCGTCGGCGTTCAGTCTGCCGAGGCAGTTCCGTGTCTGCCCGCCCAGCTTAGTGAAGAAGCCGCCCACCAACACCTTCCCGTCCGCCTGCACCGCCAGCGAATACACAACCGGATATTCGCCATCAGTACGTCTCACCCCCGGATTGAAGCCGCTGTCCAGGGTCCCGTCGACATTCAGCCGCCCGATACCGATGCGCGTCTGCCCGCCGAGTCTGGTGAAATCGCCGCCCACCAGGATCTTCCCGTCCGCCTGCACCGCCAGAGAATACACATAGGGAGCGTAAGTATGATCCGGTGCATCCGCCCCCGTCCAAAACCGGTCGTCAAGGCTCCCGTCCGCGTTCAGCCGCCCGATTCGGGTCCACGGCCACTGGAAATTGCCACCCACCACTATCTTTCCGTCCGCCTGCACCGCCATGGAATACACGCCGCTGTCCACTTCCGGATTGAACCCGCTGTCTAGCGTCCCGTCCGCGTTCAGCCGACCGAGATAGTTGCGCGTCTGCCCGCCCAGAGTGGTGAACCAGCCGCCCACCAGGATCTTCCCGTCCGCCTGCACCACCAGCGACCACACCGCATTTTCCGCTCCCGGATTGAACCCGCTGTCCAGGGTCCCGTCCGGATTCAGCCGCCCAATGTGGTTGCGCGTCTGTCCACCCAGCGTTGTGAACCAGCCGCCCACCAGAATCTTTCCGTCGGCCTGCACCGCCAGCGAAACCGGAGACGAATTCGCCCCCGGATTGAACCCGCTGTCCAGGGTCCCGTCCGCATTCAGCCGACCAATGTTTGTGCGCGTCTGCCCGCCCAACGTGGTGAACCAACCGCCCACCAGGATCTTTCCGTCTGGCTGCACCGCCAGCGAGTAGACTTCATTGTTCGCCCCCGGATTGAAGCTGTCGGGTAGGGGGGACTGGGCGGAAGCGGGTTGAGGGCTGAGGGTTGAGAGTTGAGTGAGGGCCGCAAGAATGGCGGCGAGCATTGAGCAACGAGGATCGGGTTTCGTTTTCATGGTGACGTTGCGTGCCTGCCCTCGCGCACGCCGTTGGTAGGGTTGCTGATGTCAAGAATTGACAGCCCGCCGTCGAAGACCACATATGCATAGTTACCATCCACCTTGACATCGAAGGCGATGCCGCGCGTGTTCGCCGGCCATTTGCCGTTGAGGAGCGGTGTGAGTTGCGGCGCGGTGCCGGCCAGCACGAGGCTGGCGCTGAGGACGAGGCCGGCCACAGCCAGCCCCAACGAACGGATGGAACTGCGTTTTGTCTTCATGGTGGAGTTAGGGCAGAGTTGCTGCGCGATAAAAGCGCGGGGAGTGGTTCGTCACGGCCACGTCAATGAACTGCACTGCGGTGTTGGAGATGGTCAGCGTCGTCAGGGGTTGCCAAATGGCCAAGTCAGGCGAGGTTTGCACCAAACAAGTGTTTCCCTCATCTCCCGCCAGCAGGAGCAGAAATCCCCGGCGTTGCGTTGATGCTGGCCACGGTTGGATGGCTAGACCGAGCCGGTGCGTAAAGGTCCCGGTGATCGTCTGGTTGGTGGTGACCGTCACCGTTAGCGGGTTCTGGGTGCCGCTGGCGTCGCCCGACCACCCCAGGAAGGCTTGTCCCGGAAACGGCTGGGCCGTCAACCGTACCGCCTGGCCCTTCGTGTAGAAGTTGACCTGCGGCTCGCGCACGACGACGCCAGCGCCCTGCTCCCGCACCGTCAGCGTGGCCTGGTTGGCGCCCAGCGCCACGAAAAGGGTGCTGACTGTCGGAGTGGCGCTCGTCACGGTGAAAGCGAGAGGATTAACCTGTGAGCTGGCCGCGCCGCCCCACAGCCCAAGATAATATCCCGGTTGCGGGATCGCTGTCAGCCGCACCACGCCGCCAAAGGGGACCAGTCCCGTGCCGAAAGTCCTCACCACCGTGCCCTGTCCCACCACATTGGTCTTGCACTCCGTGCCGAAAACGCCCTGGACCTCCTTGGGCCGATCCATCGTCACGCTGGCTTGGGGATTGGTCCCGCTCGCATCCCCCATCCAGTTCAGGAAAGTCCAGCCGCTTTGGGGCTGGGCGGTCAGCGCCACGGTCGAATTCTGCACATAGTTGCTTACCGGATTTGCGGCAATCGTCCCTCCGCCCGCGGTCACGGCCAGCAGGGTAAGCGGGGGGAAGTTGGCCACGACACTCTTGTTCCGGTCCATGACCAAACTAATGTTGCTGGACGTTCCACCAGCGTCCCCGCTCCAGTTCTGGAAATACCAGCCCGGGTCCGGTGCGGCGCTCAGGTTAGCCGTGGTTCCCCGTAAGTAATTGGTTTGGTTGCCCGAAACCGCTCCGCCCCCCACCGTCGTGACGCTAAGCGTGAATAGAAACTGGCCAAAGTGCGCGGTCACAGTCTTGTTCTTGTCCATCACCAGACTAATGTTGCTGGACGTGCCGCTGGTATCCCCGCTCCAGTTCAGGAACTCCCAGCCCGACGCCGGTGCGGCGGTCAGGTTGACCGTCGTTCCCCGAAGATAGTTACTTTGCGTGTTGCCCGAAACCGTTCCGCCGCCCACCGTCGTGGCCGTCAGCGTGAACCTCGGAATCAGGCCAAACTGCGCGGTCACACTCATGTTCCGGTTCATCAGCACACTCACGTTGCTGGACATGCCGCTGGTGTCTCCGGTCCAACTCAGAAACTCCCAACCCGGCGCCGGTATGGCGCTCAGAGTGACCGCCGTTCCGCGTTCGTAATTGCTTTGTGTGTTCCCTGAGACCGTTCCGCTCCCTACCGTCGTGACCGCCAGTGCGAATACCGGAATGAGGCCAAACTGTGCGGTCACCAACTTGTCCTGGTCAATCACAAGATTAGTGTTGCTGGAAGTGCCGCTGGCGGCCCCGCTCCAACTCAGAAACTCCCAGTGCGCTTCCGGCGAGGCCGTCAAGTTGACCACCGTGTTGCTCCGATAAAAACCACCCGGCGGCGCCAAGCCGACCGTCCCGCCGGCCGTGGCCGTGGTAAACAAGTGGAACGCCGTCCAAAGGTTTATCGCCGCCGGGGCCATCCCCACGGACGAGAAATCCACCGGATTGAGAGTAAGCGCGCGGACGACGACCGTGTTGCTGACGATCAACGGGCCGGTGTAC
>JBAXTC010000573.1:0-5330 GCA_037130375.1 Verrucomicrobiota bacterium
AACTGCTGGCGCAAGGCGGCTGACTCACATCTCAAATCCTAGCGGCATTGGACACGGAGCGCGGACATTTTTGTCCGCAAGTTGGTGCTAGAGCGGGTGGCGGACAATGTCCGCGCTCCAATTACCCAGGGTGGTGGTTTTTGCTGAGATGCGCACAGCCGCGCCAGGGCGGATTGACGGCTTTGCTCTGGATTGAACCCGCGACAGACGGCATATTGTCAGGTTAATTAAGTATGTCCAAAGCGCCACCCAGCAAGTCCAGCGAGCGCCGGTATTCCACCGGCGAACTCGTGCGGCGTTTGCTGACCCTGGCCTGGCAGTTTCGCGGCGATTGCGTGCAATCGCTCGTGCTGAGCGTGACGCTGCTGTTGCTCGGGTTGGCAGGTCTCCAGTTGCTGGGCGTTGTCATTGACGTGCTCCGGTATGCGCTTGATGCGTCTCAGCGAGCGCCGGTGTATCCGTTCGGCTGGAGACCGCCCGCGGGCTGGACACCACTGCAGATTGTGACAGCGTTCTCGCTGGCAATCGTCGCCCAGGCCTTGCTGCGGGCGCTCCTGACTTACCAATACAACATGACCACGGCGCGGCTGACGCAGGGCAAGATTGTGCCTGATTTGCGTCAGCGATTGTACGTGAGGCTGCAACGGCTGAGTTTCCGCTTCTTCGATGAGCATGGGTCCAGCTCGATCTTCAACCGGGTGACGGGCGACGTGCAGAACACGCGCCTGTTTGTTGATGGCGTGGTGTTGCAGGGGGTTAACATGCTGCTGACGCTGGCGGCATATTTCTTTTTCATGTGGCGCATTCATCCCTCGCTCACGGTGGCCTGTCTCTCGGTTACTATCGGGCTTTGGTGGGTCACTCACTATTATTCGGGCCGGCTGCGACCGGGTTACCTGCGCAATCGCGAGCTATTCGATCACCTGGTGCTCTTGTTCACCGAAAGCGTCCGCGGCATGCAAACCACCAAGAGCTTCGCCGCCGAGCCTCACCAGATCCGGCGGTTCGAGGATGCGAACACGCAGGTATCCAACCAACAGAAGCGGATTTTCGGGGAGCTGTCGAACTTCACACCGGTGACGCAATTTCTGTCGCAACTGAGCCTGGTAATTCTCTTTGCCTACGGCGGGTGGCTGTATGTCCATGGGCGCATTCCGTTGGGCAGCGGACTGGTTGTGTTCGCCGGCTTGATGCAGCAGTTTAACGGGCAGGTCGCCAACATCACGACCATTGCCAATTCGGTGCAGCAGAGTTTCACGGCGGCACGACGCGTTTTCGAGGTCCTCGACACGCCATCGGAAGTTCAAAATCAGCCGAACGCAATCGTGCCGCTCAGGCTGACTGGCCGGATAGCGTTTGAGGACGTTACATTCGGTTATCTGCCGGGAGCGAGCGTTTTGGAGGGGGTCTCGTTCACAGCGGCCTCCGGGCAGGTCATCGGCATTTTCGGCATGACCGGGGCCGGCAAGACTTCATTGCTCAGCTTGATTCCCCGGTTCTATGATCCGCAGCGGGGACGCATCCGGGCAGACGGGCAGGACTTACGGGAACTGGATATTGATGCCTACCGGCGTCAGATCGGCATTGTCTATCAAGAGAGCTTTCTTTTCTCGAACACGGTGGCTGCGAACATCTCGTTCGGCAATCCCCACGCCACGCAGGAACAAATCGAGCACGCCGCGCGGATCGCCTCGGCGCACCACTTTATCGTCGCCCTGCCTCACGGCTACAACACCGTGCTTGGCGAATCCGGAGTTGATCTGTCGGGCGGCCAGCGTCAGCGATTGGCCCTGGCACGCGCGCTTCTGCTGGAGCCGCCCATTTTGATTCTGGACGATCCGACCGCGTCAGTGGACCCGAAGACCGAGCACGAGATAGTGTCGGCGCTGCGGCGTGCCATGTCGGGGCGCACCACTTTCGTGGTGGCTAACCGCCTGAGCCTGCTCCGCCGGGCGGACATGATTTTGGTATTGGACAAGGGACGACTGGTGGGAAGCGGCACGCATGAGGAGCTTGTGCGACTGCCGGGACCCTATCGCGAGACGGCGTTGCTTCAATTGATGGATCTGGCGGAGCGCAACCGAGGGCAGTGCGTCTCGCCTCCCCCACCGAGGGTGCCGGGAACCACAAACGAGGCAGGCGCGACGCCCTGCCCTGGGTTGACATGAGTGCGTCCTCCTCTGCCCGGCCACAGGGAGCGCAGCCCGCCAACAAGCTCAGCAGCGGGCACGAGGCCATCACCTATTTCCGGCCGACCGAGGAGCGGGAAGCGGATCGGGCGCCGCTCAGCGCTGCGCTCATCCGGCGCATGTTCACCTACACGCGGCCCTACTCGAGGCGCCGCAACTGGTTGTTCGTCCTGACCTTCGTCCGCGGCCTGCAATTGCCGGCTTTGGCATGGATGATAGGCGCGACGATCAACGGCCCGATTGCCGGGCGGAATCTGACCGGCATCTACTTGTATGCCGGCATCTATTTCCTCCTGATGTTATCCATGGTAATCACGCTGCATTTCCGCCAGCGCTTTGCCCTCGAACTGGGAGAAGCCGTCGCCCATGACATGCGCTCGGAGATGTTCCGCAAGCTGACCAGTTTGCCGATGTCATTCTTCAACAAGACCCGTTTTGGCCGCATCATCAGCCGCATGACATCGGACATTGATAGCATTCGCGTTGCGGTGCAGGACGTGGCGTTTGTTGTGACCATTCAAGCCGTGCAAATGACCGTCGCCGCCCTGCTGATGGCGTGGTATAACTGGAAGCTCTTCTCGTTGATGCTGTTTCTCGTGCCGGGGATATGGGTGGTCAACCTTAAATACCGCCGGGAGGTCAGCTATCAGTTGCGCAAGCTGCAGGAGACCTGGAGTCGCCTGGCATCCACCCTCGCTGAGTCGGTGGGCGGCATCCGAGTAACCCAGGCATTTGTCCGACAGGAGATCAATGCCGGTTTTTTCCGCAAGCTCGTCAATCTGCATGGCGAAAACAACGTCGGCGTCGCGCGGGCGTCAGCGGTGTTTATTCCCCTGCTCCAGATGAAGAGCCAGCTCTTCCTCGGGGCCGTCGCACTACTGAGCGGTTATGGCGCGCTTCGGTGGCATGGGTGGATGCACATTGAGGTTGGGGATCTGGTGATGTTTTTCTTCCTGGCAAACTTCTTCTTCGATCCGGTCCAGGTCATCGGCAACCAGTATAACCAGGCGCTCTCGGCGATGGCGGGCGCGGAGCGGTTCTTCCGTCTCATTGATCTCGCGCCCGAGTGGACAGACGCGCCTGCGGCCAAACCCCTGCCGCCAATCTGCGGCCGCGTGGAATTCCAAGGGGTGCAGTTCGAATACGAGCGCGCCCGCCCCGTACTGACGGACATTTCGTTCGTGGCCGAGCCTGGCCAAACCGTTGCGCTGGTGGGCCACACGGGCAGCGGCAAAACCACGATTGTCGCCCTGCTCCAGAAATTCCACCTGCCCACGCGCGGCCGGGTGCTGGTCGATGGTCATGATCTTCTCGAAATCACGAGCAACTCGCTGCATGCCCAGATGGGCAGCGTCCAGCAAAACAATTTCCTCTTTGCCGGCTCGGTGATTGACAATATTCGTTTTGCCCGCCCGGAGGCAACCGAAGCGGACGTGAGGGCGACGTTGGGGGCGCTCGACTGTCTGGATATGTTGGATGCCCTGCCGCACGGACTGGAGACGCAGGTGGGCGAGAAAAGCGCGGCGCTTTCGCTCGGCCAGCGGCAACTGATCTGTTTCGCACGGGCCCTCCTGGCGGACCCGCGCATCGTCGTATTGGACGAGGCAACGAGCGCGATCGACAGCGTGACGGAGGCCCGATTGCAGCGCGCGCTGGAAGTTCTCCTGCGCGGGCGCACGGCCTTTGTTGTCGCTCACCGTCTAAGCACGATCCGCCAGGCCGCCCTGGTGCTGGTGCTGGACCAGGGCCGCATTGTCGAGCGCGGCACGCATGAGACGCTGCTGGCCGAAGGTGGGGTTTATGCGCGGTTGCACGAAGAGTTCATTCGCGGAGGCAGCAGTTCACACGACAAATAGAAAAAGCCGCCCGCATTGAACCTACTGCGACAAAAGTCGCTGCCCCTTTAGATACCTCAATCCTCCGGTGCGGGATCCTGCCATTCCGGATAGACCTCCGGCTTGAGCTGTCCGCGCCGGATCAATTCCTGGAGGTCGCGGATGATGGTGCGGCGCGCCACGCCGAATTGCCGGGCCAGGGCCGAGATATTGGGTCGCTCCTGCGATTTGCCCGCGATTTCCCGGATACGGTTCTGGCGGCTGAGGCGGTCGGTTGAGCGGCTGAACAAATCCAGGGCATCGATGCGGTGGGAACGTTCCAAGGCTTCAAATTGTCGTATTGCCTCCCGCTCGCCGCATTCCTTCAGGGCTGTTTCAACGGTAGTCCTCAGGACACGGATATCGACCGGCTTGGTCAGACAATAGTGGGCTCGGCGCGGCCCCTGGAGCGCCTCCATCTGCTGATGCACCTCCAGAGCGCCGGACACGATGATGACGGGGACGAACGGCAGCAATTCTTTGAACTCGGGCAGGAAATCCAGCCCGAGTTCCCCTTCCGAAAGCACATGGTCCAGGATGAGCACGTCCGGCCGGTCGCGAGAAATCCGGGTCAGGGCTTCGCTGCCGTTGCTGGCCCGGGTCAATTGGTACTTGGCGAGGGCCTCCTCATAAATCTCGTATTGGAGATCGTCGTCTTCAATGATCAGAATTTTGGGAGCGTTCATGATTTTGGGTTGGGTTCACGAGCGGCTGAATCCTTCACCGGCAGAATCAGCGTGAAGACGCTGCCCTGGTCCACCACGGACTCCACCGCCAGGCCGGCATCCATTCTTTTGGCCAGTTCATAGACCATCGAAAGGCCCAGCCCTGTGCCGCGCCGCACGGAGAGGGCTTTTGTTGTGAAGAAGGGTTCAAAAATGCGCGGCAAGTTTTCGGGCGGAATGCCGCAGCCGAAATCCTGCACCGCTATGGAGACGTAGCTGGCCGCTGGCCCGGCCGCCAGCACCACTTCGGCAGGCACTTTGTCAAGTCGCCGAGTGGCGATAGCAACCTGTTTATGTTTGTCCATGGATTCGGCGGCGTTGAGGACGAAGTTCAGCACAATTTGCTGGATGAAGTCTTTGGAGCAATTGAGTTCGGGGAGGCCCGGGGCGGGATCGAAGCTAAGCTGCACTTCACGCAGGAAGCGGTCGCCGAGCAGCTCCAGGGTTTTGTCCACGACCGTATTGACATCGCAAAGCCCGTGTTGCTGGTCAGAATTGCGGCTGAATCCGAGCATGGCTTTGACGATTCCGGCCCCCTGCTC
>JBAXTC010000574.1:0-5330 GCA_037130375.1 Verrucomicrobiota bacterium
TTGGGGAGGTTAGCGCCGACTGCCGTCGGCGGCTACGGTTGTTTGAATCGGCGGTGGGGGTTGCCAAGGCTGAATGGATTTGGTCTTTTATCCGTAGAATGGGTCAGACAATAATCGAGTGGCGATGAAAGAACATGCTTTGAACGAACTGAATGTGCTGACCGAGACTGCCCTGGCGGTTTTACGTCAGCGCTGGATCGAAACGGCCGAGCAATTGTTGGGCGCCGCCGCCACGCCGGAGGGGAAGGCGGGTCTGCAAGGGCTTCTGGCCTGCGATGGGGCTGCTCTGGAGGTTGTGCTGGCGAGGTTGGGAGCCGTGGTTGGCCCTGCCCTGCAAGCGGAACTGGCCCGGCCGGTGGTGGCCGGCAAGCTTGGCCTTATTATCCCCGAGAACCCGCCGGAACGGCCCGGCGCTGGTTGACCACTCCCCTGCCCTTGATGTCTGCTTTGAACGATTATGAAACTTTCCGGCCAGACTGAGCTTGCCAAACTGGATTCCCTGTCGCCCGCGGTGCGCCGTCAACTGGAGGCGCTATGGGTGGAGAATGTGGAGGAGTATCTGGGTCTGATGGGGGCCTTGGAGGCGGGCCACTGTGGGGCGTCCTTTCTGGGGTCGGCGGCGGCGGGGCCGACACGGGGCTTGGCGCTGTCGCTTGTGGGGCCGGAACTTGGGCAGCAGTTGAGCCGGGGCGAGCGGGGCGGCGCGCTGGGGTGTGAGATTCAGCCGGAGATTTACGAGCGGTTCCGGGCGGAGCGCCGGCTCGGTCCGGCGCGCGCAGGCGCTCCGCTCGGGCTGGAAGCGGCCGGGCTGCCGTCTGCGGTCCGTCTCTTCGACCAATTGGGGACGGTGCGGGACCAGGGCGAACGCGGCACTTGCGTGGCCTTCGCCACGGTGGCCCTGCGCGAGTTCCTTGATCCCAGTCGCCAGGCGTTCTCGGAGCAATTTGTGTATTGGGCGTGCAAGGAGTTGGACGGATTCCCTGACTCAGGGACGACGCTCCACACCGCGATGAGCGCTTTGAGCGAGTATGGGTGCTGCCGGACCTCGACCTGGCCGTATTCCCGCCGCCAACTCGCGGGCAATGAATCCCAGGGGCCGCCCGACGCGGCGGCCCTGGCCGAGGCGCGGCAATTTCGGCTTCTGGATTGCCGGCCGGTCGAGCCAACGCTGGCGGCCCAGTACAAACGCGTTCTGGCCGGGCACGACGGGGTTCCGGCCATGCCGGTGGTGCTGGGCGTTTTGGTGTTCAACAGTTGGTTTCTGTCGGGCGCGACCCATCGCAGCGGCAAAGTTACCCTGCCGCTGCCCGACGAGCAGCCTGTCGGTGGGCATGCGATGTGTGCGGTGGGATATGTGGACGACCCGGGGGTGCCGGGCGGCGGGTACTTTATCGTGCGCAACAGTTGGGGTGACCGCTGGGCCGCTGACAGCCCGGAAGCGCCGGGTCATGCGTTGATTCCATACGCCTATGTCGAGGCTTGCGCGGTGGCGGCGTTCACCGGTCCCACCCATGCCGGGCAGGCGCAGGAGAGGCTGAGCGACCCACAGTTCGGTGGTTACCTGCGGGCATTGGAGGGGCCAATGCGCGACCAGAGCGCCCCGCACGGACATGGCGAACTGCTGCCGAAAGGCACGGTCGTTCTGTTCAACCCGCGGGTGCCCGGCGAAGTCATGCGGGATACTCCCGACGAACGGAGACGATTCGAGGGGCTCGATCGCGCATGGACTGTCTCGACGCGGCAGCAGGTCTGGTTTCGCCCGGTCGGCTCGCTGCCTGGCGATTTCCAACGCGGCCTGGATGCGGCGCGCGCCAACCAGGGCCGATTCCTCTCCGCCATCGAGGAGAACCTCAAGTGCGCGATCGGCACGCCGTTTCCGAAGCTGCATTTTCCGGCGTGGACCGTGTTCATCCCCTACGAATGGGAGTCCAAAACCCGCGAAGTGCGCGCCGTCGCCGACCTGACGGCCGAGCTGGCGGCAGAGATGGAGCACCACTCCGGGGTGCGGCCGGACCTGGCCTGGCCTGCAGAGTGGAGCACCCTGCTGCAAGGCATCAATAAGCTGAAGGTGTTTGAAGTGGCCGGCTTCGCGACCACCTGCCGCGTGGCTGCAGCGTTTGTCACCCCGGTGAAGTTGGTCAAGGAGGGCGATCCCCAGCGGGCTGTCTTGAGCCAGCAGATACTTGATGCCGTGCGGGCGGTGTATGGTCGCTGGGCCAAGAGCCGCGCTGGCGCCGCCGTCGGGTCCACGTTCTTCACGCTGGCAGTCGAAGGGGAGTTGCCGAGTCACCTGCATACGCCGGCCAGCGGGGTGCATTGGGAGATGCTCGTGGCCTTTCAGCCGGATGGCTCGTGGACCGCGCCCCCGCCCCTCCGGGAGATCGAGCGGCTCTCGCTGCGGAACTTCCTGGACCGGCTGAAGCCCGAAACCCGCGAGCAACGGCTATCGGCCATTCGGAAGGTGGTGGACCATGAGATCAAGTTCTACGAGGGCAACGTCAGCGAGAGCCACATCAAGAAACAGACCGGCCACCGCCGCTCGCAAGTGCGCGAGACCTTCACTCAGCTCGAGGCCGGGCACCCGGACCTGTATCGGGTGAAGAAGCTACCCCGAGGCGAGTTAGCCATCAAGCGGCCCGAACCGGGTCAGGCCCCGCCGGCCACGTCCCCCGGCTCCATTCGGAGGGCTCTGCACAAACACAGCCTGGGCGTCCTTTCCCTGGCGGTGGCCGGTGGTCTGGCGATGGGGAATGTCTGGCTCAAGGATCATCTGGGCCTGCCTCTGTGGCTGAGCTTCGGTCTCGGCATTCTCATTGCCTACTTTGGTCAAGTCGTGCAGAAAGCCATTAATAAACGCGCGGAAGACGGCAAAGACTGAGATGAAACGCGCCGATCGCATTGTGGGGAACAACCCGCACGAGGAGTCGGCCATCTGGCCGGTGCGGTTCGCGGAACAGGGCGCGATGGAATTCCGCGGCTTCCTCATCAACGACCGGGCTGGGGAGGGGTTGGTATGACGCGGTTTGGTTGGATGGTGCTTCTGGCTGTTGGCGGGGCAGCACTGGTGTTGGCCTTGGCGCTGGGGGCGATCGGGTTATCGGCGTTACGGGCGCTATTCGTGGGGGTGAATCTGGCCACCATGCTGTGCTACGGCTACGACAAGCTCCGGGCGAGGGCGGGGATGGAGCGGGTGCCGGAACTGGCGTTGCATCTCCTGGCGGTGGGCGGCGGCACTCCTGGTGCATTTGCGGGTCAGTTATTGTTCCGGCATAAGACGCGGGACGTCCGGTTCAGAGTGATCTTCTTCGCCATCGCCGCCGTCCAAGTGGTGGTTCTGCTCGCTTTCACGCGCCTGTGATGCCGGCGAAGTTGAATTGACCGATGAACCCGTCCACCCATTTGATGGCACGCAGCGGCGAGACGGAGATCGGGCCTCTGAATAGGATTCCCCTTTGTCCCGTAAAACATGGGCAGAGGGCGGGCCGCGGGTCGGCCAGTCCAGACATGCGGGCGGGGCTTGCACGGCTCGGCTCGTTCAAGTAAAACAACGTTTAGAAAGAGAGCATCTATGTTTAGTTTGAAATGGTTTTTCGGTTTTCTCACGGCCCTCGGCACGGCGGCACTGGCGCTTTATCTGGCATGGCAGGGCTGGAGCCACTTCGGGCCGCGCAAGCCCGGGTTGGGAGCCGAGCGGCGTCAGTTGGTGGACCAGGTCATGCCGCAGGTGGTGGAAGATTTGCGGCAGGCCAGAAGGGATGTCCACTCGGTGGTGCTGTTTCATCTGATGGATGATCCCACGGACTACGTGTCGGATCGGCTGCGCGCCGAGCTTGAGCAGACCGGGATATTTGAGATGCGGGACCGCAGCTTGACCGAGAAGGTCAAGAAGGCCCTGAGCCTGCAGATCACGTCGGTAGCGGACGTGGATGCCGCTTTGCAAGCCAGCCAGCGTTTGGGCGCGCAGGGCGTGCTCTACGGCGGGGTGCATGTGCTCGAGTCGTATCCTGGCGGGGCCAAGCTGGATGTGCAGATCATTCTGGCGAAGATCGATGGGCGGCAGATCATCCTCGACCGGCGCTACACCAAGGAGTTGAGCACGACGGCGCTCAGCCCGGCAGCGATGCAGGAGGGGATGAGCAAGATCAGTGCGGCACAGCGGTTTCTGGGGTGGGTGCTGATGGTGCTGCTGCTGCCGGTGTTCAGCATCGGGTTCATCCGGGTGATGGTGCGCAAGGAGTCCAACCGGGCCAATGCAGCCACGCTGGCGATCTACACAGCGGTGGATGGGTTGCTGGCGTTCCTGATGGTGGGGGCGAGCCTGGAGTCGTGGATTTCGGCCTTGATGTTCCTGGCACTGGTGGGGGCGGCCTTCGGCTACAACATGTTCATCATGACTTTTGCCTTGAGGATGGAAACCTGAACCTTCAGAGTGGCAGCAGAAACAAAGACGCGAACGAGATATGAACGAATTCAGCGAATTTCTAAGCACGGTCGGCAACCGACTGGCCCACGGCCTGGGGTTGAAGGCTTCGGAAAAGCAACAGTTGGCCCAGTGGAAGAGCGGGCTGGCGCAGAGCAAGGCCGACAACGCGGACTCGCTGGAGAGGCTCAAGGAGGAGATTGAGCAGATCGAGCAGCGCGCCCGGCAGAAGAAGACCAAGTTTGACCAGGCTCACGGGCTGACCCAGAAGATGATTGGCCGGGAGATCGAGCAGGTCTTCCGGGAACTGGACCGGAAGGAGAAGCAGGCGGAAATCGTCTTGAGCGGCCTCGATGCAAATTCCCTCGCGCTGGACAAAATCGCTGAGCTGGAGCGGGCATTGCAGCGGGGGATCAAAGAGGGGGAACTGGACGACATTGCGGTGCAGTTGGAGACTACGTTTGCCGAGGTGCAGCAGGTGGATAAAGCGCTGAAAGACCTGGAGAAGGTCAACTACCAGGGACCGGAGACGGCGACGGTGGACGTGGAGGAACGGATTCGTGGGCTGGAAGGAACCCAGCGGCCGGCGGCAACGATCTCGGCAGCGACGCTGGCGCGGCTCAAACAACTGGAGCAAGACGCCGAAGGCTGAAGCCGCAGCAGCCAGCCATTCAATTTGACCGGACGACTGAGCCTTAACCAAAAAGAACACAGCTATGGACCTATTCAAATCGAAACAAGAACGAGAGCGGGAAGTCAAAAGCAAGCGGCGCAAAGCATTTCGCGAGGGGGAAAACGCCGTGGACGCGGTGAAGGACCGCGTCAAGAAACTCAAGGCCGAGCGCGACAAGTCCTGGGCGGAGGCGCGCGGCTATCTCAAGGACGGACAGAAGAGCGCCGCCCAGCGGGG
>JBAXTC010000575.1:0-5317 GCA_037130375.1 Verrucomicrobiota bacterium
CAAGGCCCTGATTCGACAGGAGCTAACAGAGGGAACGGAGAGAAGGCAGAAATTGCCTTCCCCTCTGTTGTCTCGGTTTCCTCCTGTTAAAATAAATTAATGAATTAAATCTCAATTCGTAGGCCGCGAAAGAGTCATTGAGCTGAGAACGCCGCTGCGCGCCAGCAGGCGGTTGAAGCTGCACGCCCCGCAGTCGTCGCCATGATCGTGGGTCGCTTTGACTGGCGCAAAACAGGACGGCAGCGGGAGCGCGGTCAACGCTGCGGCGGGACTGTCGTTCGAGCGCCTGAGGCCGGCGGTGGACTTTTTCGCGATTGGAAAGAGGCGGCCCTCGAAGACCGTGCCCCAAATTGGCACGTCCTTGAGCTTGATCGGTTCCACCGCCAGCGGGTCTTGTTCGAGCACGGTGAAGTTGGCGATCTTGCCCGGGGCGATGCTGCCGAGTTCGTTTTCCTTCTGCCACGAGTAGGCGGCTTCGATGGTCACACCGCGCAAGGCATCCTCGATGCTGATGCGTTGTTCGGGGGCGGCGACGCGGCCCGACGGCGTCACACGGTTGACGGCGCACCAGGCGAGGAACAGCGGATCGCTGCCGGCCATCGGCAGGTCCGAATGGAACGAGAGCGGGATGTGATGCTTGAGCACCGACGCTGAGCGCACCATCGTGTCGGCGCGCTGCGGGCCCAGGCCCACCACACCGTATTTGTCCGCGAAGCCGACGGGGTAATAGGGGTTGGCGCTGACAATCGCGCCGAGTCGGGCGATGCGCGCGACTTGCTCCTCGGTCGAGTTGGCGAAATGGACGATCACGGTGCGATGGTTGGCTCTCGGGTTTTCGCACATCCGACGCTCCAAGATGCCCAGCAAAACCTCGAGGCCCTCGTCCCCGTTGACATGAATATGGATTTGGTAGCCTGCATCCCAATAAACCTTGGCCCGCTCTTCGATGTTCTTCGGCGTCGTCATCCACTCGCCATGATGGGACGGATCGGGTTTGCCGTCCGCCCCGAGATAGCCATCCTTCATTTGCATGAGCTGCGAGATGATGGCGCCATCGGCGAAGAGCTTGATCTGTTTGGGAAAGAACGCGACTTTGCCCTCCAGATGCGCGTTGGCAAGCTTTTCGCCATCGGCCAACGCTTGCGCCGGGGGCACGCCCTTGTCGATATACCCGCGACCGTCCACGAGGAAATAGCTGTAAAGGGGCGTCTCCTCTGCGCCGAGGATTTGCTGGTACAGCTTCAAAAGGTCCGGCGTGACGAGCGCGCCAGGTTCGTTGTAGGCCGTGACGCCCTTGGAATGTTCGTAAGCGATCATTTGCTTCAGGCCAAACTCGAACCGTTGCGCGGTGGCAAAGACCTTGAGCAACGGCTCCATGATGAGGTTCATTCCCGTCTCCCACCAATGGCCTTCCGCCCAGTTAAACATCCTGCTGGCCTCGCCCTGGCCTTGCATGGAGGCTTCCGTGAATCCCAGCGCCTTGAGAGCGGCCGTGTTCAGGTAAAACTCGTGGCACGAACGTTGCCAGATCATGATGGGACGCGCGGCGCTGATGGCATCGAGTGTCCGGCGATCCACTTTCCCATGCCAGAGCTCGTGATAGCCCCACGTGAACAGCCATTCGGACTTGTCCTTCATCGCGGCCTCGGCGGCTTTGAGCTTGGCCAGATATTCCTCCGGAGTTGCGGCGGCCTTGAACGTCCGCTCCGGCATCACCCAATCCTCGGGCGCAATCACCTCGGTCGAGAGGGTGAGCGCGCCGAGAATCGGATGCAAATGCTGGTCAATGAAACCCGGAAATATGACTTTGCCGGCAAAGGTCTCGTCCACCGTGAATTTTGTGTCGCCCAGGGCGGCCTTGACTTCATCCAGCGACCCGGCCGCGACGATGCGCTTGCCATCAACCGCGACGGCTGTCGCCTCGGGGTTGGCGCGTTCCATCGTGCGAATCATCTTCGCGGTGAAGATGGTCACCGTTGTCGGGAGTTGGGTGGTCAACCCGGCGCTGATGTTTTCGTTGATGCTGCCGTCAGCCAAAGCCAGAGTCGCCAAACTGAGGGATGCCAGCGCGCACACAAACGCGGCGCCCGTAAGATGTTGTTTATGCGTGTTTTTCATAATTGAGTTCTTTTCCGTTCTCGAGTGCGAAAGGGCCATGATAATGGAAATGCCGCGGCGCGCGAGCATAAGGTTGAGTCGGGATAGCCCCGCACTTTCCCGCATTTATCGAGATCAGCGCCAACTGCCCTCGGCCGCACACTGAAGAAACAGGGATTGAAGACAGAAAAAATTAAAGACAGAAAAATGGGATTTCTTTTCCATATCCCTGTCTCCATTTTTCTGTCTTCAATTTTTCTGTCTCCATGTCCCCGTCTTTATGTCCCCGTCTTCATATTCTTCAGAAAAGCTTGAATCTTGACGAGGCCAAGGCCAAGGCCAAAGCATGGATGGACACGATGCGAGATGCCCGGCGGCAAGATTGTTTGGTCTTGGCAGATGATTTCTGAAGTCTTGCATTGCTGACTTCTTGAGTGCCATTCTTCGACCGTGCTATCGTCTGAATCTTGGGATGGTGAGAGGGTGGGGTTGAACGGCAAACTCGCGTATCTTTTGCCCGGCCCGAATGCAAGCGTAAAGCGAAGACCATGAAGGACCCGTTACCAGAAGCGCCACAGATCATGATCGTGGAGGACTCGCCGGAAACCCGGGAACTGCTCGCGCAAGTGTTCAGCTTGCGCGGTTTCAAAGTGTGCCCGGTTTCCAGCGGCGCACTGGCCTTGCAGACGGCCCTGCAAACGCCACCCGATCTCATCCTGCTCGACATCGATCTGCCCGACATGAACGGCTACGAAGTCTGTGAGCGGTTGAAGGCCAACGACCTGTTGAGGCCAATCCCCGTCATTTTCATCAGCGGTCTGGATGGCGAGCTGGACAAGGTGAGAGCCTTTGGAGCCGGCGGCGTGGATTATGTCACCAAACCGTTTAATGTAGGCGAGTTGGAGGCTCGGGTGCGCACCCACCTCACGTTGCGTGATCAGGCCCGGCGGTTGCAGTTGGAACTGGCCGAACGTCAGCGGGCCGAGGCGGTGTTGCGGGCGAAGGAGCAGCAGATCCGCGATGTCTTCGAGCACGCGCCGGTCGGCATTTTCCACTCCTCCCCCGGGGGACGGCTTCTCGAAGCCAACCCGGCGCTGGCCCTCATGCTGGGGTATGCCTCGCCCGAGGAACTCATCGCCGCCACGGCCGACATGACCACCCAGATTTACGCGGACCCGACGGTTCGCCCGAAGATCATGGTTGCCCTCCAGGAGAACGCCGGCTGGGTTCATCGCGACGCCGTCGTGTGGCGTCGCAAGGACGGCCGGCTGATCACCGTGGACATGACCGGGCGCAAAGTCTGCGACGACGCGGGAGCCATTGTCTATCTGGAGGGCTTGATCGTGGACATCACGGATCGGCTGCGCGCGGAGGCGGCGCTGCGCGAGAGTGAGAAACTTTTCCGCACGTTGGTGGAGTTTTTGCCTTTGATCATCTACGTGTGCGACGGACCGGAGGAGAAGTCGCAGTATGTCAACCCGGCGTTCACCCGGCTGACCGGATATACGCTTGCAGACGTGCCAATCGCCAAGGCATGGTGGGAATTGGCCTATCCCGACCCGGCCTACCGCGAGGAGTTACGGCTGGAATGGCTGGCGCGGGAGCAGCGGGCGCGCGAGGTGGGGATCTACAGCGATCCGATGGAGACGACCATCACCTGCAAGGATGGCTCCGAAAAGCAAATTCTGGCCGGCTATATCCCTTTGGCGGAAAAGAAATACATCTTCGCCATCGACATCACCGAACGCAAGCAGGCGGAAGCTGCCCTGGCCCGAGTCCTGGCGCAGCGCACCGAGGAATGGCAGCAGGCAACGACCGACGCCCTCAGTGCGAGCGAGGAGGAGGCGCGGCGAATCGGACACCAATTGCACGAGACGCTCTGCCAGGATCTCATCGGCATTTCCCGCCAGGCGGAGGCCGTAGCCCTGGCCGGAGTCGAGACGGAGCGGGTTTCCGACGCCATGGCGGATCGTTTGCAGCGCCTGGCTTCGCTGGCCGCCGCCGCCGCGCGCGAGGCTCGCGGATTGTCTCACCTGCTGACCATTTCCGAGCCTTTGGATGTTTCGCTGGAGGAATTGCTGCGCTGGCATGTGCGCCAGTTGGAGGGCATCTACGGCTTCAGGTGCGAGTTGCCGTTGGGCGAGACGCTGCCGGCCTGGTCCCCGGAGCAAGGCATGCACATCATCCGGATCATCCGCGAAGCGCTGGTCAACGCCGCGCGCCATGCCCACGCCCGCCGTGTCTGGTTGGACTGCCTGCAAGAGAAAGGCCAGACGGTTCTTTCGATTTCCAGCGACGGCGACTCCGCCCTCGATCCGGAAACCTGGAAATCGGGTCTGGGGATGCGCCAGATGCGCATGCGCGCCGCCCTGTTGGGCGCCACCCTCACCTTTCGCCCCGGCCCGCAGGGCGTCGTGGTGCAATTGGTGCTGCCGCAGGACTCCTGATTTTGAATCCTCCCACCGTTCCTGATGCTCCGCCGTCCATCGGCGTTTTGCTCGTGGAAGACCACCCGGCCATGCGCGAGGGCCTGCGCGTCGCCATCGACTGCCAGCCCGGAATGCGGGTCGTGGGCGAGGCCGGAAGCTGGCACGAGGGTTTTCGGCTCGCGCGCGAACTCGCCCCAGACGTGATGATGCTGGACCTGAATCTGCCCGACGGCAATGGCTGGAGCCTGCTGGAACAGTTGCGCAGCCTGGAGGTTTTGCCGCCAACACTGGTGCTCTCCGTGTGCGACGAGGCTTTATATGCCCGGCGGCTCCTGCAAGCCGGCGCGCGGGGCTACCTGATGAAGGACGAGCCGATTGGCTCCGTCCTGCACGCCATCCGCGAAATCCACGCCGGACGCCTGGTCGCCAGCCGGGCGCTCAGCTCCGAGCTGATGGCCAAGGCCCTGGACCTGGCGGAAGGAACCGAGCCGGATGATATGTCCGCCACGGCCGGGGAGTTGAGCGACCGGGAGCTGCAGGTTTTCGCCCTGATCGCGCAGCGCTTGAGCAACAAGGATATCGCGACCTGCCTGAGCCTGAGCGAGAAGACGGTGCATACCTACAAGAGACGGCTTATGAGCAAGCTCGGCGTGCGCACCACGCCTGAACTGGAGGCGCACCATGCGGTTTGGCAGAAGAAGGCGAACCTGATGCGTGAGACCTGATGCGTGAGACCTGATGCGTGATGCGTGATGCGTGATGCGTGATGCGTGATGCGTGATGCGTGATGC
>JBAXTC010000576.1:0-5277 GCA_037130375.1 Verrucomicrobiota bacterium
CAACCCTTTTGAACTTCACGATCAACGCCACCTGGAAGCTGCTCAAGGTTGGTTCGAGCTGGGGAACTGCATCGAGGCCACCGAGGAGCTGGAGCAAATCACACCAGAAATGCGTGACCATCCCGGTGTGCTGGAAGTGCGTTTTCAAATCTACGCCAAGGCTGAGAAGTGGGAATACGCGGTGGAAATCGCCAGAGCCATTTCCGAGAGAGCTCCTCACATCACGTTTGGATTCATTCACCAGGCGTATGCACTGCACGAACTGAAGCGCACCCATGAAGCCTGGAACGTCTTGCTGTCCGTCGTGGATCGATTTCCAAAGGAGTACATCATCCGCTACAATTTGGCCTGTTACTCGTGCCAACTTGGGAATCTGAAACAAGCCCGGGACTGGTTGAAGAAAGCAATCAAACTAGCCAACACGAAAAGATGTCAAACTGATGGCGCTGAACGAGCCAAGCTCAGCGACCCGGCCCGGCTGATGGATTGGATGATGGCGTCAAGGACCGTCATGCTCGTGGCTGAGTCGAACCAACCTGCTCCCGTGCTCGTTTGTCCTCCTGAGCTAGGTGGGCGGCATTTATTCGCACCTTGCTTTGTTCAATCCTGAACACCGCCCAAAGCTTAATCGCCCCCCAGCCCAGCACGATCGAGGCTGCGATCCAGATGAGTGCGCCAAGCGGTGCGCTGAATGTCTCCGTCGTTTGCCCCCACATTCTCTCGATGAAGCCGGGCTTTTTGACGATCCGCACTACTCCATCCTTATCCGTAGCTATTTCGGCTCCCCCAAATATTTGCTCTCTGTTTGCGATGAGTAACCCCACCCCGGCTCCCGTCAACATGACTTTCGGATTCATTTCCAAAAGGTCCAACGTCTTTCCAGGTGCTTTCCCGATCATTTCCATCAAAGTCCGCCTCTCGGGTTCGGCCACTTTGGCCAGTTGTGGGGCAAGCCTGCTGAGCTGTATTGCTTGGTCTGTCGTAATCTTACCCAACGTTTCCGCACCTTCCCTCCCCAAGGTTTCCATGACCTTTGTGCCCACTCCAGGGTGCTTTCCTGCTGCTGTCAGCGCATCTCTTCCGACGTTCGAAAACAACTGCGCCATTAAATCGGGTTCACGGGTCATGGCCTGCGCTGCCGCTTTTTGCATTGCAGGGGTCAGCTCCTCGAAGGCGGATATGAATTGTGACGGCGAAGATTTGGACACCTTCAACAGCGCCGGTCCATACTCGATCGTTTGAGACACAAGTTTCTGCGCCAGCTTCTCGCCCCCTTCCTGTGCAGCTTTTTCGAGTGCTTCCCTGGCGAAGACATCACCACCCATTTCGGCAAGTTCCTTCGCGGCTTGCTGACCACCTTTCGCAGCTACGCCCTCGACCAGTTGCCTTGCAGCTTTTGCGACCCAACCTAGTTGAGCTTGAGCTGTGAAAGCGCACCCAATGACTAGGCATCCGATGATAGTATAGATTCGCCAGGCTTTCATTTTGTGTCTCCGGTGATGATCTTCCGCAGCGCGATCTCGTGACACTCACGAGTTGTTTTGATTGCTCTTGTGAATGTCCCCTCAAGTCCTTGGGATGCGTCGGCCCAGAGCGCCTTTTCCATGTCGGCAAGGATTTGGTTGCATTCGCCCGTGACCTTCTCCTTGAATCTCTTTTCCATCCACCAGTCCACGGCACAGCCGACTATGATTCCTCCGGTGATCCCGATCGCAGTGCCAACACCTGGCGCAAGCACGGTCCCACCTTCTCCGCCAACCAGCACTCCAGCCGCAACTGCACTTCCGCGAACGGCTGCGCCGGACGCAACCCTGGCGGCCATTGATGTTAAGAGCCGGGTAACAATCTGGGTCGCCGCCTCCCCTACGAAGAATCCGCCGCCAGTGGCTAACACGCCGATAATAGGCGATTGCGTGGCCCGCGCTTTGATTAGGGGCTGCACTTCGAGCATAAAGGCTCCGGCGATATTTGTGGAACCCATCTCTGTCGAGGCGCACGGAACCGCAGCAGTGGAAGCCTTCTCCTGTAGTTCGCTTAGCATCGTGTTTCTGTTCGCCTCTAGGTCCGGCGAGAATTGTGCTATTACTCCGGTCACGTCCTGTTGTAGTGTCTTATCACTCACTACGAATTTCGCGAACTGTTCGGTCGCTACTTTTCGGGCTTCATTGGAGCTAGACCACCAGTCTCTCACCGAAGCGGCAGCGATTGCGTATCGGGTTCCCCATGTGGTTAAGTCTTCGGCAAACTTAGGCACCCCCTTGCGATAGTCCGAAACATGCGTTGCAAGCTGTCCCTTAGCACGTTCTATTGCGTCCCTGTTTCTTTGCTCCTCCTGGCCTAAGAGTTGAGCGCCAGTTAGTGCAAAAAACTCCTGTCGTTGACGGTGTAGTTTTTGCTTGTCCCCGTTGGGCCGCGTCATCAACCAGGCGACCCCGATCATGATGACCCCCAGAATAAGGAGCAGAGCGAGTTTTGTAATACTTTTGGAGTATTCTTCTGCTTTCATAGTTATATTGAGTCTATTTTCGTGTCTTTTGTTTTCCTGCTAAAGTGAGATGCCGGTCGTTACTGATGTCAAGGTAGGAACACCGCTTGCCCGGTGCCCCGTCACAGATCCCGTCGTGTGATTTGCCCGCACCGGGCTCCTCAAGCTAACCCGCGGTGTATCGCTCGCAGGAAGGTTGGCCAGAGTTGAGCCGTCATTCTTACGGCATCTGGTTGCCTGTGCGTGCTTCGTTGGCTTGTTCGCCCCTTCACCCGCTTCGAGGCGACCGCCCTGCCACAGGCTACTATGGACCAATCCGACTCCCTGTCTGGCTTCGGGACGTTCTTCCTGTCGTTGAACTCCCCAACCCGCTTGGCTCTCGTAGTTAGACCTTTCCATCTAGTTCTTTCGTTCTAAACTCTGGGGATTTTCGGCCCCAAACTTGAGGGACTTCCACCCCCGGAGCAGCCAGACTTCACCTTGGCCCTCAGGAATTTCCTTTTGACGCTACGGAGGTCAGCCCAGCCCCAATGAGGAACCCGACACCTGTACCCATGACCACGCCAGATATGCATCGCACCGCGTTAGAGCCTTCCCAGCCAAGCTTCTCGAAGAGCACTTCACTTCCGCCTGCCAAGACGATCAAGCCGCAGCAGCAAAACAGGCCTGCGGATGGTCTGAACCTAAAGGCCCACAGGGTCAAGAAGATGGTGGCAAGCACGGCAAGGTGAAAGCCGGTGCATCGGGCACAAAGCGGGAAGATGCCCCAAGGTGTGTGAAAGCTTCGTTCGGGCTGCTGGTGACAGAAATGTAGGGCAGCCAGGATTTGCCCGTAGAACATCAACATCGGATTCGTGCAAGGAGTCATCGCGACGGCGGTTACTTCTTTCGTTTCTCCACCATGATTAAACCGACACTTATCCCTTCTGGAGGCGGTCCGATCTCTTTAGCGAGGTCGCTTAGGTCGATCTTGGCATCGAAGTCGCCACTCATTTGAACGGTACGGTAGGGTTTACCGCCTCTCTCATAGCTTATTGCAAGATATGTGGTGTAGTCCCATTCCTGATCGTCCTTGTTCTCATTCGTGAGCCATACAACTCTGGAGTAAACGTCGAAGTATTTATTGCCATTGCTCACGCTGGTCTCCACTGTAACTGGCGAAAAAGCAAAGTGGGTCTTCACATAGTCGTCCGCGGGTGTCACAGGCACCGTTAACTTGGACTTAGAAATCTGCGCCGCTGGACTCTTGGAGGTCCCCGGGATTCCCCGGGGGGGGGGAGGTGGCACGGGCGCCTGCGATGGCGTGCCGGACTCTGGGCGTTCCGGGTGGGTGGGGGGCGGCCCGCAGGCGAGCACGATCAACGTCGCGAGGCCCAGACCGAGCATCATGCAGACAATACCTGATTTCCTTGTGGAGTGCATCTTGTGGTCCTTTCTGGGGTTACCCATCATATCTTGCTCATTAATGATAGGAATGTCCTTTTGACGCTACCCAAGTCAGGGAGAATTGCTTTTGCCATATTTTCCATATTTGGCCATTGCTTACGCCTTTCACGTCAGATTGCAAGTTTTATTTACTAATTCTTTCAGGTGATTTCGATGTCCTCATGCATTCGTTGGTGTTTGCCGGAGCGGGGTGGGAACGATGAGGGAGGATTTTAATCGAGCTGAAACGATCGGGTGTTGACAGCTAAAAAAAGGAGGAGTGAATTCCAAGAACCCACTCCCCTTTCCGGCTCCCCTAAACCCAATCTCCTACACCACGATCTTTCTCAACCCCTTCTCAACCCCAGGAGAAGTTGCAAGTCGAGCTCTTCCCTTCGCCCAATTCCTCAACCCTCCAATCTGCTCCGCCATCAATTTCGACAACGGCACAAATTCAGTCAGCACCCGGGCAATATCAAGGTCAGTTGGCTCTTTCTCCTCCCCAGCGTCGAAGGCCAGGTAAAGGGCCTCGATAAACGCACTTTCAATTTCACTCCCGGTTAACCCATCAGTGACCCTACCCAATTGCACCAGGTCGAAGTCTTTGGAATTGCGACCGTGTTTCCCAATCTGAATTTCCCAGATTGCTTCTCGTTCCTGTTGATTGGGCAGATCGACAAAGAAAAGCTCATCGAACCGTCCCTTTCGCAGCAATTCAGGTGGGAGTTGGGATACATCATTAGCGGTGGCGACAACGAATACCGGGGTTTTCTTCTCCTGCATCCAAGACAAGAAGGTACCAAATACCCGAGATGATGTTCCTCCGTCTGTCGATCCTGAACTTTTGCTGCCACTGAGTGCTTTTTCCGCTTCATCCAACCAGAGACAACAGGGGGAGATGGCTTCGGCAGTTTGGATTACGGAGCGAAGGTTGGATTCACTTTGACCAACCAGCCCACCATAGATCTTCCCTGCGTCCAACTTCAACAAGGGCACACCGAATACTTTGGCAGTGACTTTGGCGGTGAGACTCTTTCCACAACCACTGATACCGATAATCATGAGGCCCTTGGGAGTTGGCAGTCCGTATTCAATGGCTCTCTGGCTGAATGTGTTTTTCCTTTTTATTAACCATTCCTTCAACACATCCAGGCCACCAATCGAGTCCAGGGTTTCTTTCGTTTCAATCAGCTCCAGGAGTCCATTCTTCTTTACGGTCTGGGCTTTCTCCCTGCTGATGATGGCTGGGTTGATGGTTTTTGTTTCCACCACCGAGAGAGCAAATGCATTCTCAGCTTCAATCGTGGTGAGTCCGGAGGCAGCATCAATTACCTGTTCTCGTGTTTCTGGTTCCATTGTGTTGATGC
>JBAXTC010000577.1:0-5272 GCA_037130375.1 Verrucomicrobiota bacterium
TCCTGGTGTCTGGAAAAGCGGTTTCCTGGGAGCAATTCAAGAAACGACGGAAGGCAAATCAAGGAGCTTGCCCAACTGATCGCCCCAACGCCCGACCACCAGGCCAAGTAGTCCCCGTCGCCGAGACTTAACCAGGCCCACCCACATCCCGCGCTGTCCAAGTCAACCGCCGGGGGGGGGAGCCCAAACGCTTTCATTTAGGCGTTTGCTTTCAATTCTCTTGCTGTTCTGCTCGATCCCTTTTTCCCGAGGCACTGTTCCGACCGTCGTCGTGGCGGCCTGGCCAAGGCCGTCGCTCAAGGCCTGAGTCTTCCCTCGGAACGCCATCCCAAAGCCCTCCGCTCATTTGACTTCGCTACCGCACGACCTCAAACGCAAACCCCTTCAGATATTCCGTTTCCGGTATCATCGGGATAATGGGGTGGTCGGGAGACTGCGAGTAAGTGGCGACGCGCCTTAGAATCCGCCGCGCATCGAACGCTGCAGACAACACCGTATCCTGAAATAATCCTGCATCCACGTGGTGCGAGCAGCAAAACGTCGCCAGCGTCCCGCCGGCTTTTAGCAGCTTCAACGCGCGAAGGTGGATTTCCTTGTAGCCGCGCAGGGCGTCGGGCACCGAGGCCCGATTGCGCGTGAAGGAGGGCGGATCCAGGATGATCATATCCCACCGGGGCACAATTTTCTCGTGCGGTTGCGTCACCGTTTGCGCCTTGAGCCAGTCGAAGACATTCACCGCTTCGCACGAACATTTCTCCGCCAGTCCATTGGCCGTCGCGTGGCGCCCGGCGGCGGCGATGACCTCGGCGTTCTGGTCGAGCAAATGCACGTGTGCCGCACCTGCCCGCGCCGCGTGAAAACCAAATCCGCCCAGAAAGCTGAAACAATCCAGCACCTGCGCGCCCTTCGCCAGCTCGGCCACGCGTTGGTAATTCAACTGCTGATCGAGATACAACCCGGTTTTGTGGCCGCCAAACACATCGACCTCAAATTTCAGGCCGTTGAGTTTGATCGGCACCGGGCCTTCCAGTTTGCCCGCGAGCATCCCGTTCGCATCCGGCAATCCTTCAAACTTTCGCGAAGCCACTTCATTTCGCTCCACAATCGCCCGTGGGGAAAAGATCGCCTGCAGCGCGGCTAGTATCGGTGTCTTCCGCTGGTCCATGCCCAGTGAGGAAGTCTGCACCACCAGCACGTCCTCATATTTATCGACAATGAGACCGCTCAGAAAATCGCTCTCGGCGTTCACAACCCGAAAGGAGGTGGCGTTGGGCATGTGCTTCTGCCGGACAGCCAAAGCCGTGCGAATCCGTTGTTCGTAAAATGCCTGGTCCACCTCAACCCGCTCCGGCGCGAGCATGCGGACGTTGATCTTGGATCGCGAATTGTAGAACCCGACGCCCAGAAAACGCTGGCGATGGTCTTTAACCTGGATCAGTTCGCCATCCGCCGCGGGTTGAGTGAGCCGGAGAACCGAGCCGTGATAAACCCACGGATGACCCGCCAGGATGCGGTCGGCCTCCCCGGGCTTAAGTAAAACAGTTGCTAAGGATTGCATAGTTTGCAGATAGTTGCCGCCGGGTCCACCCGGCATACCCCAACATAACGCGGGCGCACGGCAAGGGAAAGCCGCAAATGCTCCGCCATGATCCTGCTCGCCAATCACCGATCATCGGCTATCCATCGGTTTCTGAGGGGAGAGTTTCGGAAACCAGTGCAGCGGATATTGACGCGGCTCTTTAGAGACAATATCATTGCGTCATGAAGACGCTTTCGCCAACCCAAGCCCGCGGCAACATGACCCGTTGGCTGGATCAAGCCTTTGCCGGCCAGTCTATCGGGATCACGCATAAAGGCTGGATCATCAAACTGCAACCGCTGCCGGTCACAGAAGACTGGGCGTTGGTGGAATACGGGTTGACCGGCGAGGAGATGGACCGGGCAGCGGCCAATCTGCTCAAGACCGGTGAGGATGTCCTGGTGTCTGGAAAAGCGGTTTCCTGGGAGCAATTCAAGAAACGACGGAAGGCCGGATGAAACTGGCCTTGGCCCCGCAGTTTGTTCGGCAGTATGGCCGCCTATCGAAGGGCGACCAGAAGTCTTGTGATGCGGCGGTTGAGACGCTGCCGGCCGCGTTCGGATATCCCCACCGCCACGCCGGGTTGGGAGTGCGTGCCTTGCGGCGCGGAGTGTATGAATGTCGCGCCAGCGCGGCTGTCAGAATTGGGTTTACGCGACATGAAGAGACGCTCTTGCTCCATGCTGTCGGAAACCACGATGTGATTCGGGCATGGCTTCGAAACAGTTCTTGATAGCGGCTCCTCAATCAGCGATCACCACTTGCGGCCATCCCCATTATCAAACATGACAACTGCTTCCCGGCCGACTACAAGCAGATGATTCGAATGAGCCTAACCTTTTTCCAATGAAAGCGGTCACTGCCCATCATTGCCACTTCTACTGCCATGCTGATTCCAGACCTCGTCATCGTTAACGCCGCCATCCACACGATGGACGCAACGCGCCCCACCGCCGGCGCAGCCGCGATCCTGGGCAACCGCATCGCCGCGGTTGGCTCGACGTCAGAAATCCGCGCCCTCGTTGGACCCGGCACACGCGTCATCGATGCCGGTGGCAAGCTGGTTTTCCCCGGCTTCAACGACGCCCATGTGCATTTCCTCATGGGCGGCTTTTCTCTCGCGAACGTCGATTTGCGTGATGCCCAGTCTCCCCAGGAAATGGGCCGGCGGGTGGCTGAGCATGCTAAGAAGCTTCCGAAAGGCCGATGGATTCTCGGCGGCGATTGGGACCACGAGAGATGGCCGGACGCGCCTCTGCCAACAAAGCAATTGATCGATGCCGCCACCCCGGATCATCCGGTGTGGATCAACCGTCTCGACGGCCACATGGCACTCGCCAACAGCCTTGCCCTCAAACTGGCTGGTGTTTCCAAAGAGACTAAAGACCCCCCTGGCGGCCTGATCGTGCGCGACCCCATTACTGGCGAGCCGACCGGCATCTTCAAAGACGCCGCCGAGGATTTGGTGGACCGAGCCGTCCCGGGAAAGACCTTTGAGGAAAAACACACCGCCGCCCGCGCCGCTACCGAGCACGCCGCGCAGGTCGGTGTCACCAGCCTTGCCGACATGTCCGCCGGCGACGACGTCGGCCTCTACCAGTACATGCTCGAACAGGGCGAATTGAAGACGCGCATATACGCCACCCGCTCGATTGTCTCGTGGGAAGTGCTGGCCAAAACCGGCGTCCGCGCGGCCTTCGGCAGTGACCTCCTGCGGATTGGTGGGTTGAAAGGTTTTGCCGACGGCAGCCTCGGCTCATCCACTGCGCTTTTCTTTGAACCCTACAACGACACTCCGAACACCCGCGGCATCCTCTTCGACCAGATGTTGCCCGAAGGCAGCATGCTTAAACGCGTCGAAAGCGCCGACAAACTCGGCCTGCAAGTCTTGATCCATGCCATTGGCGACGAGGCTAACCTGCGCATTCTCGACATCTACCAGCAGGCCGCCGAGAAAAACGGACCGCGCGACCGCCGATTCCGCATCGAGCACGCCCAACACTTAAGGCCCGCGGATATCTCACGGTTCGGCACGCAAAAGGTGATCGCTTCCATGCAACCCTGTCACGCTGCCGACGACGGCCGCTGGTGCGACAAACGCATCGGATCGGAACGCGCGAAGGGCACTTACGCCTTCCGTTCCCTGCTCGATTCCGGCGCGGTGCTGGCCTTCGGCTCGGACTGGACCGTTGCCCCGCTCAATCCGATGGAAGGAATTAAGGCGGCAGTCACCCGCCAGACGCTCGATGGCAAACACCCTGACGGATGGATGCCCGAACAGAAACTCACCATCGATGAAGCCGTCCGCGCCTTCACCGTCGGCTCAGCCTACGCCGAGTTTGCTGAGAAGGTCAAAGGCACCATCAGTCCCGGCAAACTCGCCGACCTCGTCATGCTGGACCGCAACCTCTATCAAATTGCCCCGGCCGAAATCGACAAAGCCCATGTCGTGTTGACGATTATGGACGGGCGAATAGTCCATGAGACCCGATAGCAACGGAGCGCGGCAAGGCGACAATCGCAAGCAAGGTGGAAACATTTCGACAGTCCTGTTGACCGGAGCGACAAATCCATGATAAGCTGTTGCTGTAACTGGAATGAGGTCATGCGCGCTCATGGCGCCGCGCTCACCTGAACCACGAAGCGTGAGGCGGATGAACAATGGCAAGTTGGCCGTGGATGAATGATTATGAGTTGGTCTGGAAATAAAGGGCGGCTCTGCTGGTTCTGGGCAGATCGCTCTTTTTGGAGCAAGAGTTTCTGGAGCAGACAGAAGTCCGCCGCGTGGGTTTCCCAAACTGCCTTGTTCTTTGGACTCCTCTTGTTGCCCGGCTGCATGGCTCCCTCTGCGGCAATCTCCGAACCGCGATTTCGTGAGGCAGCTTCCGCCGACTTCATTGTCCGTTATTACTCCGATAGTGTCAGCCACGTGCTGAAGCCCTTAACGACCGAGGGAGAGTTTCTTGTGGCGTGCGACCGGCCCTTTCTGCTGAACCTTGCCGGCCAGCAGCCTCGGCGGCAGCTTGCCGTCATCGTGCTGATTCATTATTTCAACACGGCAGATGAGAGCAAAGCCAAGGCAGCCTGGTCGGAAGACCTCAAACGGCTCGACTACCGCCGCGTTGTTTTCCTGCTCGCCGGCCGGGGCAAGCAGATCGATGGTCTGCCCATACTGGGAGACTCCGAGATTCCAGCAACGGTTGCAAAGAAGTAGGACCGGAAAGCTCACATTGCCCGCCTGTTGTCGCCAAACCCGGCCTGGACATTTCGTTCGCGGAAAAAAAGCGAGCGCAACGCGCGTGACAACGGCGTCGGCCGCTGCTACCTTGCCGTCCGGCGTTGACGCCGCTTGTAACATAGAACCTAAATCTAAAATTTATGCGCTCTGACATCATCAAAAAAGGCTTTGAACGCGCCCCTCACCGGTCGCTCCTGCGGGCCACCGGCTCCATTGAATCCGAAGCCGACTGGGACAAGCCGTTTATCGCCATCTGCAACTCCTACACCGATTGCATCCCGGGCCATGCCCACCTCAACGAGGTCGGCATGCTCGTCAAGCGCCTTGTCCGCGAGGCCGGCGGTGTCCCGTTCATTTTTAACACCATCGGCGTGGATGACGGCATCGCCATGGGCCACGACGGCATGAAGTATTCGCTGCCCTCGCGCGAGTTGATCGCCGACTGCGTCGAGTCC
>JBAXTC010000578.1:0-5255 GCA_037130375.1 Verrucomicrobiota bacterium
GGGTGGGCTTGTATATTACGAAGAAATGCGCCGAACTGCACGGCGGCCGGGTGGTATTTCGCAGCCAGGCCGGCCAAGGCTCCACTTTCCTGTTCGCCTTCCCTTGGCGGCCCGCCGAGACCACCCGATCCGAAGCGCTTTGACCAACACCCGCCATCGAGTCTCGCATTTCAAACCCTCTTTATCGACCGAATCCTCGGTGGCCGGTAGCCCTGCAACTCCCACTCCGATGTCCATCGGCCGCGTCATCAATGAGTCGTTTGGTGCATCTCATTATGGCCCGAATGGAACTTCGTCAGCAGGGCCATCGCTTCGCGGTGAATGGCGGCGGCAACCTCGGGTCCGGGCGAGTTCTCCTCGCCATATTGCGGCGCTTTGGTCCGGCCATAAGCGTAAGGCTTCTTAGCATCCCATTGTGTCTTGGGAATGATATAACCGATCTCATCGTTGGCCAACCCGATCATCATGTTCAGCTTGCCCTTCATTAGAGATCGCAACGGTGGCACCTCGACCGGCGTCCCGGGATAGTCGGTACCCTCGGGCGACTCGATGCCGCCGTCCGCAATCTCCGGATACATCTCCCCGGGAATCGTCAGAATCTCCAGATCGCCCACCCGGATTACGTCCAACTCAGTCTTGCCCTTCCCCCAATACCAGCCCGGATGCACCAAACCCAGGAACACACCAGCACCGAAAAGGCCGGACATGGGCACGAAAACGGTTTTGGCCGCAACAGCCACTCGCGTATCCGTTGGCCGCCACGCCTGCTCGCCGCGCAACGCATTGACCGTCAGGATGGCAAGATTCTCCCCCAGTGCCTGAGCCTTTTCAAAACTTGCCTCCTTGAATTTATCCGCGCCGTTGCGATGCGGCACCGTGGTGTGGAGTTGGGTCATCAGGCCCCCAACCAATCCCTGGAAATAGAGGCACATCCCGCCCAGGCCCTTCACCCCTTTGGGCTCGGGCACCCCGTTCTCGACCGCGTCACGCCAATAGCCGCTGAAATCGGACGTCAGCAGGGAATTGGCGCTCCCCAGAGTTTCGGGGTGGCACCCCCACTCGACCACCGTGGCAATGGTGTCGTCTGTCCCCTGCTTCACAAACCGCGCGCAGCGAATCACGTTGTCATAAACGATCGGGCTGCGACTGTCGTCCACAAACCCGTCCGGACCGGCGGTGACCTGTGCCAGAATCGTGTCCGCAGGCTGCAGATTCCGAACCGCCTCTTCGGCCGCCTCCTGGCACGCTTTCTCCACCAACCCCAAGTATTTCCAGTCAAACCGTGGATGCAGAATCGAATAACTCCAGATCCCCATCGTGTCCGGCGCCTCGTGATCGTGCAACGAAGAGAACATCAGATGATCAATGCCAAGCGACGGATCGATCATCTTCCGGATGGCGATGAACTTTTCGTGGCAGATGCCGATGCTATCCAGCGACACCATCACGACCGTGACACCGTTGTTGCGGAAGGCAATGGCGCGCGCCCATAGCCGGTCATGCACCCCTTTCGCCGGCCGGTTATTGCTGAAGCCCGCCAGCCAGACAAAATCAAATGTCCCGTTGCCGTTCTTATCCGTGTAAGTATCTCCCTTGCGGGGGTCAAACTTCCCGTTGCCGTCGGCATCCACCCACGGGTCGTAGGTGTCCAGCAACGGCGTAATATCACGCCTCGCCACGCCCACCTGCAAGACGCCCGGCTGCAGGCTCTGGCCAGGGCCGGGCTTCACCAGGTCCGCCCGGTAAGAACGGTAGGGACCAATCGAGCGGTAACCCAGAAACATCGCCAGCAGCAGCACAAAAGCCAGTAGGAATAGCAGAAGGGATGCCAAAACCTTATGCCGCTTCAGGAAAGATAACATAATGGGTGATGGGAGTCGGCGAGATCGCGGGGCAGCGTTGCGCGGTTAATCGAGAATTGATTACAAAACCCCTGCTTCGAGAAACACCGGGTTCAGATGGCGCTCATACAGGTTTTCCGTCACGTTTCTTGAGACTGAATCTTCCGCAGCCTCGAGCGCGTCCAAATAACGGTTGCCCATCGCTGCAGCAATCTTGTAGCCGACGTGCAACAACTGCCGCAGGTGCGGATTGTAAGACGCGTCCTTCTCGTTGTGGCGCAGCGCCGAGACAAATTGCGCCGCAGTCCAGCCGTTGACCGTTTGCGCCGAGGGCAGCTTCTTCCAGTCGATATCAATGACCGTGGCGTAGGGCGCGCAGAGCGCTTCGCCGTGCTCCAGGGCCTGCGCGTAAACCTCCCTGGCCAGCTCCAGTCCCTTGCCGTCCGCCTCCGCCAACCCGATCAATTCCTCCAGCCACGTCGTGCCTGCTGTCTTGAGGTGCAGACCGGTCTCAAAGCGCCTTATCCCCCGGTTTATCGCCCCGTAAATCGAGAACTTGTCGCTCCCCGAATGCAGGCTCAACTTGAGCGTGGCGGGCAAAGCGTATTGCTTAATCGCATGAGAGATGACCGCCAAGTCCTCATTGAATTCCCTCTCGAATTGAACCGCGTCCCCCACGTAATCCACTCCCTTGTTGAAGCGACCAGTAAACTTGGGGGCAATCGTCTGCGCCGGAATACCCTCATCCGCCAGGGCGGCCAAAATCAGCAGCAGTTCGGGCGGCGTTTGCGGGCTATCGGTCTCGTCCATGGAGACCTCTGTGATGAACTTGCCCTCACCCTTGATCCCGGCTACATGGCGGTAAACCCTCCCGGCCTCCTGCACCGCCACGAGATACCGGGCAGCGACTTGCTCCACCTGCGCACGCGTGGTTTCAAACGCCTGCGCTATCCCAGGAATGGAAATGCAGCCCATAAGCTCCGGGTGCCGGCCGGCAAACCTCTTGATTGCCCCAGCCGAAGCCGGCTTGCCGATCCCGTCCGCCACGTCAATGGTGAAAAAATCCGCGTCTGGCACAAACCGGTCCACCGTATCAAAACGGATATGGTCGGCATCGACGTGGTAAGGCCTCTGCCAGCCCAGTGCCTTGACCGCCGCGTCGGCTGCCCGCCGCGTGGTGGCCGGCTCAGACCCGATGGTTGCGTGCTCCCGCTGGGACTTGTTCCAGACCGGAATCACCTCCACGCCTTGATCCGCAGCCATCATGCAGGCACCAAGTTGGGCTTTGGCCTGGCGTGCAAAGCGGTCCCCGACCCCAATCGAATATTTCCCCAGCGTCAGTTCCTTAGTCATGTTGTAAGCAGTTGCCAGTCATCGAGTGCCATGTTACGCCGCAACCTGCCGTGCCAACAGAAGTTCGAGGGCTTCGGGCAGGTCAGCGCAAAGACCATCGAACACATCCCGGCATTGCCGTTCAGAAAGGTGCAACATGCGAGCGGCGGAATAAATGAATCCCCGTGTCGTCTGGTGAGCGTAGCCCAGCAACCCTTGCCGTAACGGAAGCGAATAGACGGCCAGTGTCAGACCATAAACCAGGGTGTGCCAGCCGTGCGCCTCGCCGCTCTCGACCGCGCGCAGGTAGCGCTGGACGACGCGCTCGTCGCGCAAGGGCCGAAGCTTCTGCAGTTGGCTGCGCCCTACCCGCTGGCTGGCGGTGGCAAACGTTTGCAGTATCGGCTCCGCCGCAAGTTGCCGGTCCTGGACGACGAGCTCCCTGACATGCTGGCGCGCCGCGTGGCCGTGGGCTTGTAGGATTGCTGGCAGCTCGAATGGCAAGAGGACTTGGGCATGATAATGCGTCAGGAATTGCCGCAGCGACGAGACGTTGTGAACCGGCGTCAGGCGCAGGAAGGTCGAGACCGAGCCCAGCGCCACCAAGCCCTCCGCCGAGCCGAGTTGATCGGCCAGCGGATGCCACTCGCCCAGCCACTCGGCCGCGTCGCTCAGCGCCAGTTGTGTTCGTTCGACCATGCGGTTTGCCGGCAAGGCCGGACCACCGGGCCATCTGACCTGCCAAATCAGGTTCACCGTGTACTCGCCGCTCGCGGAATGCCAGCAGGAAAAGTTGCAAAAAGGCAGATAAATCTCTTGCGCACCTTTTTGACGCCCCCTTAATCGCCTGCCGACCCAGTCCATAATCGTGTTCTCTGGTCATTCCTGCAGGTTTGTCAACGCCCCCGCTGCCGCCTCAGTGGCGCTTAGGATTTGGTTGATGAAACCCCGCGGTTCGGCCAACCTGCCGCCATGTTCAGATTGAGCGACCTGCTCCAATTGCGCGTCCGTTACAGCGAGACGGACCAGATGGGAACGTTCTATAACTCCCGCGCGCTCGAATGGTTCGAGTGTGGGCGGTCGGAACTGATGCGCCGCAGGCTGGCCATGTCTTACGCCGCGCTCGAGGTCCGGGGAGTTTTTCTGCCGCTGGTGGAGGCGCACCTCGAATTCCAGGGCGGAGCTCGCTACGACGATTTGCTCGATATTGCCTCGACCGTGGACGTCTCAGGCCGGGCCAAGCTCCGGTTCGACGTGCAAATCCATCACAACGAGAGCCGCAAACCGGTGGTGCGCGGCTACACGGTTCATGCGTTCACGGATCGACAGGGCAAGCCGATTCGTCCGCCAGCCTGGTTCCTGGAAATGATGACCACGGCCGCCGCCGAAACGGCGACAGCCAAAGTTCAAGGTCCGTGAGCCACAGAAGCCACCGCGTCCCCCAAGCTCCAGTAGTGCGGAAAGGGACTTCAAGGTTCCAGTTTGTTCCGGTTTGCGGCAAACCGCAACAAACTGGAACCTTGATGGGTGCCGGGCGCTCTTATCTCCTTTCGGAATGGCTGCTTTTTTTAGCGTGTTTAGCGTGTTTAGCGGGAGGAATTTGGGGGCTGGCTTTTAGCGCTTCTTACCCATGTTGCCTCCTGCTCTAGCTCGCTTAAGTTCCGCGGATAAAGAAGGGATTGGGGTGGAAGCTGCGCATCTTGGATTTTTGGGAACACGAACCGGATGTCCAATACCGCTAGGATTTGCCCATCCTCATCCCGGAGGGATTCCCGACAATAGCCCAACGTTTGAACGTTGGGTGCGCAAGTCTAGAGGTGCATAAGTCCCGACAGGGACGGCTGAACCCCTGCGAGATCGGTCAGTCGTCCTTTCAGGACTTATCGTGCTGCGGGCGCTGGTTCCCATCCGTGTAATCCGTTTCTGACCTGCCCCAAAAGACCCAAACACTTTGTAATCGGCAGAGCGTACGCAACAGAAAAACCACGCCGCTGTCATCAAAAGCGGGGTTGAGTCCGACGTACTTCACGAGCTTCTTGGGGTTGGCGAAGCGCTTGATGTCGCCGACAAAAGCGCCCAGAG
>JBAXTC010000579.1:0-5222 GCA_037130375.1 Verrucomicrobiota bacterium
GCGTGAGGCGTGGCGCACCAAGCTGCATCCTCCATCTCAGGCATCACGCATCACGCATCACGTATCACGCCCCATGCGCATCGCCGTCATCTCCGACACACACAATTTCCTGGACCCGAAGATTCCGAAGCTCTTTGCCGGGGTGGACCACATCCTCCACGGGGGCGACATTGGCATGCCGATGATTGTGCTGGAACTGGAAGAGATTGCCCCGGTGACCGCGGTTGCCGGCAACACGGATGATCCGGGTTTTCACTATCGGCAAACGCAAATCGTCGAGATCGCCGGCCGCAAATTCATCATCCATCACATTGTGAATCCCCACGCGCAAGGCGGCCCGATCAAGGCCCTCATAACGCGCGAGTGTCCAGCGGTGGTGGTGTTTGGTCACACGCACAAGCCTTTCAGCGAGACGATCGGCGGCACGCTGTTCTTCAACCCGGGCTACGCCGGCGAGTTCCGGTCGGGGATGGAGCGGAGCGTCGCGATTCTGCACTGCAGTGAGAAGGAAATCAGGCCGGAGTATTTGAAGCTGTAGCGGCGATCTCGCGCACTTTGCGCAAGTCGAGTTTGCCAGTGCCCAAGTACGGTAGAGTATCGAGGCGGAAGAACTGGTCGGCGCGCGGCTTCCACAGGTTTGGCAAGTCGCATTGTGCCAGCTTCTCCAGGCATGATTGCAGTTTCTCTGGCCCGAGCTTGTGCAGAACGACCAACCGCTCACCTTTCTTCTCGTCCGGCACGCCGGCGACGACAAAGCTCTGTTCGGTCTCTCCGGCCAACTCGTGGAGCTTCTCTTCGATTTTGATGTGCGGCACCATTTCGCCGGCGATTTTGCTGAAGCGGCTTAGGCGGTCTGTGATCTGGAGGAAACCGTCCTCATCGATGGCGGCGATGTCCCCTGTGACGTACCATCCGTCCTGCAACACTTCGGCGGTTTTATCCGGGCGACCGAGGTAGCCCAGCATGATGTTGGGGCCGCGCACGAGCAGCAGGCCGGACTGGCCGATGGGCTGCGGGGCGCGCGTCTGCGGATCGACGATTCGCACACTCACGCCGGGCAGCGGATGGCCAATCTTGCCGCGTTTGGCGCCGATTTGCCGAAAGCCCGCCGAGCGGAAGTCGTGCGTATTGACTGTGACCGCCGGCCCGCATTCGGTGCAGCCGTAGCCTTCGAGCGGGCGGATGCCGAATTGCTCCTCGAAGGCGGCGGCCACCCGCTCAGGCAACTTCTCGGCGGCGGTGACGACCACGCGCAGGCTGCCGAAATCCTCCGCCGCGCAGCCGCGCATATAGAGCTGGAGGAAGGTTGGAGTGGCCAGCAGGAACGTCAGGGCATGTTGTCTGACGAGCGGGCCGATGGCCTTGGCCTCGAGCGGGTTGGGATGGTAGGCCACCCGCACACCCAGCACGGCCGGCAGGCAAAGCGTGCCCGTGAAACCGAAGGAATGGAAGAATGGCAGCAGGCCGACAAAGCCGTCGGTCCGGTTCAAGCCAAAGATCTGTTCGAGTTGCTCGATATTCGAGCCGACGTTGTAATGGCTCAGCATGACGCCTTTGGGATCGCCCGTGCTGCCGCTGGAAAAAATGACCGTCGCGAGGTCGTCCAGTTTGGTTTCTTGCTGACGGCCGAGGGAACGCTCCAGCCAACCAACGGGCAACAACCATGCGCTGAGCAGAGCGCACAACTTCTCGCCGATGGCCGGTTTGGCAGCGATTTCCTCCAAGAACACAGTTTCGACGGGGACTTTGAGTTTCACTTTCTCGAGGAAGGTTCGGGAGGTTAGTACGGTTTTGATCCCGCACTGGTCGATGCACGAGGCCAAGGTTTCTTGAGAAACGGTGTAATTGAGGTTCACCGGCACCTTGCCCATCAGCATCGCCGCAAAATTCACCAGCGCGCCAGGCACCGACGGCGGCAGCAGCAACCCCACCATTGTTTGATCAGCCCAAACACCTCTCAGCCGCCGGCCAAGGAAGATCGTCCGCATGAGCGCGGAAGCGAAGCTGATTTTGGCGGACTGCGCGTCACTCATGGCGAAGCGGAATGGATGCCTGCGGGCGATCCGCACAAAGGCGCGGTGCAGCGGTTTCATGTGCGCTTTCCGATAGTCCCATGCCTCCGCCATGAGTTCCTGCACGCACTGGCGCACCTCGAATGGCGTGGCGGTATGCGGCAACGGCTTGCCGAAGTTGACCGTCACACGGTAGGGAATCCGGCGCGGGAGCTTCCATAGGAAGCGCCCCTTATCGAAGCTGAAGATACTGCCCCACACACCATCGAGTGCGACGGGGATAATCGGCGCCTCGACGTTTTCCATGATGCGCTCGAAGCCGCGGCGGAAGGGCAGGAGGTGGCCGATGCGGGTGATTTGGCCTTCGGCGAAGATGCAGATCACATCGCCATTCTGGATGGCCTCGCTGGCGGTGCGCAGGGCCTGGAGAATCTCGCGCGGGCGCTGCTCGGACGAGATCGGAATCGTGCGCAGGATGCGGGCGAAGGGCTTCACCCAGGGCAGTTCGTAAATGCCCTTGTATATGATAAAGCGGACGTGCCGGTCCGTCGAGGCCAGGAGCAACATGGCATCCACCAACGAGAGATGATTGCAAACGAAGAGCGCGCCGCCTTTCGATGGGATATGGTCGCGGCCATCAACCCGGATACGATAAATCGTCCGGGTAACCACCCAAAGGACGAACCGAAGCAAGGCGTCAGGCAAGAGCGCCAGGGCATAAATCGCGCCCACCAGCGTGAGCACACCGCCAAAAAGAAAGATGTGGCGGGGCGATAAGTGGGCGACCTGAGCCAGGAGATAATGAGCGGCTGAAGCGAGGAAGACGCCGACGAACGACAGGAGGTTGGCCGCCGCCAGCACTTCGCCTTTCTTTTCTTTGTCCGGCCGGTGCTGCAAGAGCGCCGCGACCGGAACAATGAAGAAACCGCCGGCAAACCCGAGCAGTCCGAGACGGACCAACGTCGCGGAAACGGACAGCCCTTCGACCCCGAGCGAAGCCGAGAAGATGGCAAGCCCGAGCGCGCCCAGGGGCACCAGGCCATATTCGATCTTGCCGCCGGAGAGATAGCCTGCCGTCACGCTGCCCAAGCCGATGCCCAAAGCGAGTGCCACGTTGAGGAGTCCGATCTTGGTTTCGCTCACATGCAGAACATCCGTTCCGTAAAAGAAGAGGTTGAGCAACAGCAGCGCCCCGATGAAGCTGAAGTACGTGTTGCCGATAAAGGCGAGCAGCAGGGGGCGATCTCCACGCACGCCGCGCATCCGGTCAATCAAGTCGCCGATGAAGTTCGCGCGGAATTTCTTCATCGGGTCGGCCGCCGGGACGCGCGTAATGCCCAGGCTGGTGGCCAGCCCAACGAACGCCAGCACGATCAACAGCAGACCCGACCAGCCCTGGTGGCCACGGAAGTGCTCGGACATTAGGGCCGCCGCCACCGTTCCGAGAATGATCGCCATGAAGGTGCCGAGTTCGAGCAGGCCGTTGCCCCAGGACAACCGTTTTTCGGGAAGCAACTCTGGCAGCAGGCCGTACTTGGACGGACCGAAGAAAGCACTGTGCGTGCCCATGAGGAAAACCGTGGCCAGCAACAAGGGCAGCCGCTGCCAGACCAGACCCACAAGCACGATCGACATGACAACGATCTCAAAAACCTTCACCCCCACCGTGATCGTCCGTTTGCTGAACCGGTCAGCAAGGAAACCGCCAGTCATAGAAAACAGAATGAACGGCAAGGCGAAAAGAGCGCCAACCGACTCCCCGATCTTGTGCTTTTCCGACAGAGACAGATTCATGCCGATCATCATGAAGACGACCAGATTCTTGAGAACGTTGTCGCTAAAGGCCCCCTGAAATTGGGTCACAAACAAACTCCAAAATCCGCGCAATCGCGGCTGGGCCGGTTCTGCTGCTTCCGCGTGAGACTCTGGTTGGCGCATGGCTAGATCAAGGTGTCAGTTAGTTTTCGGACGCTTTAATTCCGGGGACAGATTAGCGCACTTTGAAGGTGCAGCGCCAATTGATAAAATTGCGCGCACCATCAGTCTTATCGATCACCGCCCCCCGCGCCCATGTGGGCCGATCATTTCAGTTGAACCGAACCTCCCCGTCGCCATCAGGCCCAGGGGCCGCGGATGCCGGGGCAGGGACCGCGGTTGGAGAACCAAAGGACTTGGCCCCTTGCGCTGGCGGCTCTGAAGTTCGTCTATACAGCAGGCAAAGCGGGAGGACGATGAACAAAAGGAAGATAGCGACCGCCAGCCCAGCCAGGAACAGCGTGCGCCGCCGGCCGTGTGCCCCGAGCAGTCGGCGCATCGTGTGACGGCGCCGCTTATGATGGTGTTTCGTGTGGGACAATTTACAGTCAACAATCGATGTTCACAATGCACTAAAGGGAACAGCAGAAACAGGCTAAAAGAAAAAGCCGAACTCTTGTGATCAGTTTAGGCCTTTCAGCTTTTCAGCGTTTGTCCTGTCAGCGTTTCCCGGAACAGGTAATCCACTGCCACTTTGAACCCTGGCAGCAACTGCGAGGCCGCCGTATCCCCGGGACGGCTGCGCTTGACCAACTCGTAACGCCCGTTCATCAGCGCCAGAACCTCCACCGTTTCGGGTTCCGGATCAATGATCCAATATTCCTTCACTCCGTGCTGCTCATACAGATCCCGTTTCTCGATCGGATCTCGGCTGCGTCCCTCCAGGGAAACGACTTCCGCCACCAGATCCGCCGGCCCTCTGATGACCCGCTGGATGATGGCGAGCCTGGCCGTCGCGATAAAGGCCACGTCCGGCTGCACCGCCCGATGAGGTGAGAGGACCATGTCAATGGGAGAGGCGACAACTTCGCCGAGTTTTCCAAACGAAACCCAGTCATCCAAACTGCGATAGAAGCGCAAGACCGTCTTTTGGTGATCGAAAAAGGGTGCTGGGGCCATAATTAGCTCTCCATCCCACAACTCGCAAGGTTGATTGGTTTCCGGCATTTCATCGACGATCTCGTCATAAGTGTAACGCCGCCGGACATCCGGCACGACCGGGGGCAATGATTCAACCACGATGCTCATGGTGCTATTCTAAGGGCAAAGCAGAAAATAGTAAGCAAAAAACTGACAAACTGAAACGCTGATAGCGGAAGACGGAGGGCGGAGGACGGAGGGCGGAGGGCGGAGGGCGGAGGGCGGAGGGCGGAGGGCGGAGGGCGGAGGACGGAG